>JAADIO010000036.1 GCA_013151235.1 Deltaproteobacteria bacterium
TTTGAATGCATCCCACAGTTTTCTCCTCAGCATTCCGGGAGTGGGAAAGATATTGGCCCTGACCATCATGCTGGAGAGCGGCCCCATCGGGCGTTTTACAAAAGCTGGAAACTATGTCTCCTACTGCCGGAAGGTTCCCAGTCGATGGACGAGTAATGGAAAGGCCAAAGGCAAGGGAAACAAAAAGAACGGCAATAAATATCTGGCTTGGGCTTTCTCCGAAGCCTCGGAGTTGTCACGGCGTTATCATGCAGATGCCAGGGCCTACTACAACCGGAAAATGCAGAAGACAAACTTTATGGTCGCTCACATGGCCCTGGGTCACAAACTGGCCAAGGGAGCCTATTATATCATGCGGGACCAAGTCCCTTTTTGCCCGGAGAAGTTATTCGCATAACGGTTGGCTGGAACGGTGAACCTGGCTTGGGGTTGGTGAGAATCCATTAGGTCTGATTGGTCATCCGTTCCACCCGGTATAAAAGTTATCCACCTCTTTGCTGCCCATGCCGTGAGCCACCTCGGGGTTGGTTCACAACCATACCGTCTGTTCTCCTTCCAATGGACACGGCATGGAACCGAAGATTTTCTGGTCCACCGGAAAGGTGGAAAGGGCCGACAGAGTAGTTCAAGCTGTCATTGCCTTGATCCTGATGGGTGACTGGTGCAGTGAAGTTTAGTGCTGACGCCTAAACCGAAAGAAACTACGGCAATCGCAAGGACGCGGATAACCTACGAAAATATTCGCAAGAAAAAACCTTTTTCTTGCGTAGGGGAGTTTTTCTCTCTTGACACGGTGCCTTTTAATGGGTGTCCCCCAGGACTCTCACTTCACAAAACACGTCAATAAAAATGGTCGCTGTCCCCATTTTCTCGGATAGAAGAAGCATGTATTTTCTGCCTGAATAAGGAAGACGGGCGATCCGGACAAGGCCGACTCCGGCGGCGGAGGCCGCCCGGACCAGTGAAGGGGGAATGGCGGGTTCTTCCGGTCTCCGGATCACCCGCCGGCTGGTTTCACGGGCCGCGATAGGTCCCGTAAACCAGAGCATCCAGGCCAACGCGCCAAGTCCGGCAAGATGGGGGATCACGTAATCCCCCCGGCATAGGCCTCCCTGACGACCTCAGCCACGCGCAGGTCGTCGGGTGGCAGCAGCTTCCCGCCCGGCCTGTCCCACGAGGAACACCAGGAGGATCACGGCCGCCAGAAAGATTCCCCGAAACCGGATAGGACCTGTCATGCGTAATCCCCCGTAGCCCGGTCGAACAGTCCAACGTCGAAATATTACCGTGGCGATTATACGCATACGAGAATATCGTGACAAGCGGAAAACCGTACACAAGCGTATGCAAAAGGTTTGACATGCAAGCACCGCCAAACTATAGTGAAACGGGTACGGGCCGTGAGACTGCGAAGGACGGGGATGACACCATGGACGTGATCACCACCCATGTAAACGCCGATTTCGACTGCCTCGCCTCCATGGTGGCGGCGAAGAAGCTCTATCCCGAAGCCCGCCCCGTCTTTGCCGGATCACAGGAGTCGACGCTGCGCCAGTTTTTCCTGCACGCCGCAAGCTATACCCTGAAGTTCGACCGCCTCAAGAACATCAACCTCGACGAGATCAAGCGGCTGATCATCGTCGATACCCGTTCCCGCAAGCGGATCGGGAAGTTCGCCGATCTGGTCGGCAAACCGAACGTGGAAGTCCACATCTACGATCATCATCCGGCGGCCCCCGGAGACATTCCGGCCGACAAATCGGTGATTCGGGAGCGGGGTTCCACAACCACGATCTTCATGGAACTCTTCCAGGAGAGAGGAATGAAGATCACTCCCCTGGAGGCAACGATCTTCGCATTGGGAATTTACGAAGATACCGGCTCCTTTACCTTTGCCTCGACCCGCAAGGCGGACCTGGACGCCGCCGCCTATCTCCTGGAAAGGGGAGCGGATTTGAACCTCGTCTCCGATTTCATGACCCGGGAATTGACGGCAGAACAGGTCTCCCTGCTGAACGACCTGATCCATTCCGCCACGACCTACGACATCAAGGGGATTTCCATCGTAATCGCCGTCTCCTCGGTGGAAAAATATATCGGGGACCTGGCCGTACTGGTCCACAAGCTCAGGGACATGGAGAACATCAATGCACTTTTCGTCCTGGTGCGTATGGCGGACCGGGTCTACCTCGTGGCCCGTTCCCGGATCCCGGAGGTTAATGCCGGAGAGATCCTGACCGACTTCCACGGCGGCGGACATCCCTCGGCCGCTTCGGGAACGATCAAGGACCGGACGCTCCAGCAGATCAAGGAAGATCTGTTGCAATCCCTGCGCCGCCATATATCCCCCGTACGCTCAGCCCGGGATATAATGACCACCCCCCTCGTCACGATCAACGCCGGAAACACACTGCAGGACGCCTCGGACCGTATGACCCGCTACAATATCAATGCCCTGCCCGTTCTGGAAGGGGGACGGTTCGCCGGCGTCGTGACCCGGGAGATCGTCCAGAAAGGGATCTTTCATCAACTGCAGCATACGCCGGTACGGGAACTGATGAGTTCCGACTTCGAGACCGCCTCACCCACGACCTCCCTCTTCGTCATCGAGAAAACCATGATTGAAAAGAACCAGCGGATGATGCCGGTCATCGACCGGGATCAGGTCATCGGCGCAATCACACGGACGGATCTTCTGAAGGCGCTGCACGAGGACATCCGGATGAGCCCCGGTTATCCTGTCGACTTCGGGGATGAAGAGGCCGTCTTCAGCAGGAACCTGCGGAAGCTTATGGAGGAACGCCTACCGGTCTCTCTGATCGCGCTCCTGGAAAGTATCGGGAAGGCGGCGGACAATCTGGCATTCTCCGCTTACGTCGTGGGCGGATTCGTCCGGGACCTCCTCCTCGGGATCCGAAATCTCGATATAGATATCGTGGTTAAAGGGGATGGGATCACCCTGGCGAAGAGTTTCGCGGAGAAACACCGGGGGCGGATCAGGAGCCACCCCCGCTTCGGCACCGCCGTCGTGATCCTGCCGGACGGGTTCCGGATCGATTTCGCCACGGCCCGGACGGAGTACTATGAATATCCCGCCGCCCTGCCGACGGTCGAGATCAGTTCGGTAAAGAAAGACCTCTACCGGCGGGATTTCACCATCAATACCCTGATCATTCAGTTAAACGGAAATGCATTCGGCCGTCTCATCGACTACTTCGGGGGACAGCGGGACCTGAAGGACCGGTCGATCCGGGTCCTTCACAACCTGAGTTTCGTGGAAGATCCCACGCGCGCCTTCCGGGCCATCCGCTTTGAAACCCGTTTCCATTTCACCATCGGCCGGGATACCTCGAACCTGATCGAAAGCGCCGTCAGGATGAACCTCTTTCAGAAACTTTCGGGCAAGCGGGTCCTGATCGAACTCAAATACCTCTTCGAAGAAGAGAATCCCTTCCCTTCGGTCCGGCGGATGGAATCGTTTCACCTGCTGCAATTTATTCATCCCAGGCTGAAACTGCCCCGTGAAATGGCCGCCCTGTTTGTTTCCATCAAAAAGGTGCTGGCCTGGTTCAATCTCCTCTACCTGGATATTCCAATCGAGCCGTATCTGGTCTACCTGCTGGGCCTGCTCCATCGGCTTGACGAAAAGGACGTGAAGGAAGCCGGCGCCAACCTGGAACTGCCACAGGACCTGAGCGCAAAATACCTCATCGGGCGGGATCTGTTCTATGACGTGCTGAACCGGCTGGAGCACGACCGAAGAATACCGCCGAGTGAAATCGACCGGCTCCTGACGGGAATCCCGATGGAGACGCTGTTATTGATGATGGCCCTCACCGACTCGGAGATTGCAAGAAAACGTTTTTCCAATTATCTGACCCGTGACCGGTCCGTCAAACCGGAAATCACGGGAGACGAGATCGGACGGCTCGGTTTCGCCCCGGGTCCCGTCTACCGGCGGATTCTCGAACGGCTCCGATACGCCCGCCTGGATGGAGAAGTCAAAACGAAAGAAGAGGAACTGCAACTGATCCGAAAGGAGTTTTCAGAAAGAAAAAATCATACAGGGAGGAATTCATGAACATTACGACCGTATCGCTGAATATACCCGAAGAGAGCAACATCATCCTCGGCCAGACCCACTTCATCAAGACCGTGGAGGACCTTTACGAGATCATGGTCAGTCAGGTCCCATCGGCCCGGTTCGGCCTCGCCTTCTGTGAAGCCTCCGGCGTCTGCCTGATCCGGAGCGACGGTAATGACGAGGCATTGATCCATACCTCCATTGAAAACATGAAACAGGTGGCCGCCGGGCACAGCTTTATCATCATGATGAAGGAGGTCTTTCCGATCAATGTGCTCAATGCCGTCAAGGGGTGCCCGGAGGTCTGCCGGATCTTCTGCGCCACGGCAAATCCGGTGGAGGTAATCGTCGCGGAGACGGAGCAAGGACGGGGGATCCTGGGGGTCATCGACGGTTTTTCACCCAAAGGGGTGGAAGAAGAGAAAGACAAGGAATACCGCAGGAGCCTGTTACGGCAGTTCGGTTACAAGCGGGGATGAAGGCACGGGGGCAGGACGGAATCACCACGGCACATCACCGGAGAGCGACCTTCCTGACCGTTTGCGCCATGTCGAAGACCGGCAATACCGGGGCATCCTTGCCCAGCAGTTTGTTCACGAGGAACTGCGGCGCACTCCGATAACGGACAACGACCCGGATTACAATCTCTCCTCGGACATCTTCCGGGACGACAAAGGCATAATGTTCCACCGAATATCCCTTGGGGCGAATCCGTTTATCGGAGAGGACCTGCACGGCTGCCGGGAGGAAGAAGGTCGGTTTTCTCTCCTTCCCCCCCTCCCCGAGGACGGTTTTATAAATCACGGCATCGGGGCCGAGATTCCCGTCCCGGTCCAGGCCCCCGGATTCGTACAGGACCCTGCCGTCGGGACCCTTGACCGTCACATGGAGCCACATCTGGCGGACGTAGGTCAAACCGGTCGGAAGGTAATGCCCGGCGCCGACATTATCCACACGCACCTCAAAACGGAAGAGCTTCCCAGCCCGGACCGGTTTTGTCGCCCCCTTGACGGCGACGACGACCGCCTTGGAGAGCCGGTCCCGGGCCATCTGTGCCCAGGCCGGATTCCCGAGGAGTTCCGGGACCATGGCATTGCCCCCGACAAACCAGTGCTGCCAGACATGGGTACGGTGCTTCGCCCCCATCCCTTTGGGCGCAGCGAACCCGGGCGTATCGGGACGCGCCGTAATTCCCGTGGCAGCCACCGACGGCGTCTGACGCATGTGACAATCCTGGCAGTGTGTAGAGGTCTTCGGATCCCCCGTATTATAGGGGCTGGTCCGCCATTCCGTGTAGGTGTTTTCGATCGGCATGATGTTGTGGGCGTGCGCCACGTCATGACACATTCCGCACAACTCGGAACGGGTATGAAGTTCGGAATAGGCCGTCCGGTGAAAAGGAGAGACCGAATCGCGGCGAGGGCCGAACTTGGTCCCGCCTTTCCCTTCCGCGGCATTGCCGGGTTTGAGAATAAACGCCCCGTTTCCAACTCCGGCGCTGCTCGACACGGTATGACAGACATCGCAGTAAACCCCGGACCTTGCCGGTGCGGAGAGTTCACCGGTCAGGTAACGGCCCGGTTCGTCGGCAAGGTAGCCAACCGGGGTATGGCACCGGGGACACATGGCCGTCTCTTCTTTTTCCGGACCGGTTTCAGCCCGTCGCAAATACGATTTATAGACCGCGATAAAAACAGGGTCTTTCCAGGCATTCCCCATCATGGACCCCTTCCATTGGTCATAGATCTTTCTGTGACACCCGCCGCAGATATCCGGGGTGAAGAATTGATCCGACCGGAACCGGCCCGGCATGGAGGGCGTACCCCAGACCATGTTCGACGGCGCCGTGGCCTTGGGAAGCGTCCAGATCGGCGTGACCTTTGCTTGCCCCTTGTGCCAACCCGAATAGTCCCTTTGCGGGCCTTCCGCCGAGGCATAGACCCCCCACCCGAGCAGAAACCCCAGCAGAAAAATCGTGGTTCTGTGGATCATCTCCACCTCCGAACATCCTAAAATCGAGGAACGTCTGAACCGATAAGACCGTTCTATCTTACACAAGATTGCCCGTTCGTCAATTCAGCAGACCATGTATGGGGAAAGAGGATAACAATCGGGGAAGGGACTTGCAAGAGGCATTACCCCAGGATTTCCAGAACCTCTTTGAGTTCCGTTTTCACTTCACTCAAAGTCTCCCGGAGGTGGGGCGTGGCGGAAACAATTTCACTTAAACTTTGTTCGGATTCGATCCGTTTTTTCGCCCCGGCGATCGTATATTTCTGTTTGTAAAGAAGTTCCTTTATTTTCAGAATGAGGAGGACATCTTTCTTTTTGTAGACCCGCTGGCCGGCCTTGTTCTTTTTGGGACGCAGGCTTTTAAATTCCGTCTCCCAGTACCGGAGAACATGAGGTTCCACACTGGTAAGCTTGCTGACCTCGCCGATACGGAAAAAGAATTTATTGGGAATCTTCTGCATGTTTTATTCCATCCACGGACCGGAACAGCGCCGCAGGATATTACCTACGATTACCGCAGATCAGGCCTCTTCCGGAGATTTCCGCGCATCATACTTCAGAATGTGCTCCTTGAAGACCTGGCTCGGCTTGAAGGTAACCACCTTGCGGGGTGTAATCTCGATCTCCTCGCCCGTCTTCGGATTACGCCCCTTCCGGGAGCCCTTGTTCCGGATGGAAAAGTTCCCGAAACCGGCGATCTTTACAACATCCCCGCGCTCCAGGGTTTTCTTGATCGTCTCTAAAACCGTTTCCACCACATCGGAGGACTCCTTCTTGGAGAATCCGACCCGGCTGTAGACCTCTTCAACAATATCCGCCTTGGTCATGCTTCGGCCTCCATGAAATTCAGATCTGCGAACTAATTTTAAACATACTACAGATCGGGGCCGAAGTCAAGTTTATTCTATTTTATTCAATACTTACAGCCGTCAATCCTCGGATGACTGCTCACTGCTCTTCGCTTCCGAAATCACTTTGTCACTCAGGTGGGCGGGAAGTTCCGCATAATGATCAAAGGAGAGTTCAAAGGAACCCCGCCCCCCCGTAATAGACCGAAGTGTCGCCACATACTTCATGGTCTCCACCATGGGAACCTCAGCGGAAACAATCTGGGTACTCCCCCGCGCATCCACCCCCAGGACCTTGCCCCGGCGCGAGTTGAGGTCACTGATCACCCCGCCGACAAAATCATCGGGCACCATGATCTGCATCTTCATGATCGGTTCCAACAGTACCGGGGCGGCTTCGAGGCACCCTTTTTTCAGGGCCATCGAAGCGGCTACCTTGAAGGCCATTTCCGAAGAATCAACACTGTGGTAGGAGCCGTCATAAAGAGTGGCTTTGAAATCAACCATGGGATAGCCCGCCAGCGGTCCTTTCCGGATCGCTTCGGTCAGGCCCTTTTCCACGGCGGGAATAAATTGCCGGGGGACCGCACCGCCGACGATCTCTTCGGCAAACTCAAAGCCCGACCCCTTGGGCAGGGGTTCAAAACGGATCCAGACATCACCGAACTGGCCGTGACCGCCGGTCTGTTTCTTGTATTTGCCCTGGACCTCCGATTTCTTCCGGATGGTCTCCTTGTAAGGAATTTTCGGCTCCTTCAGGTCGACCTCAACACCGAATTTCTGCTTCATCCGGGCGAGAATGACCTCCATGTGAACCATCCCCATGACGGAGACAACCAGTTCGGAAGTCTCTTCGCGCCTTTCGATCTTCAGTGCGGGTTCCTCCTCCGCAATCTTCGAAAGGGCCTGGCCTAATTTGTCCTCATCCCCCTTCGATTTTGCCTCCACGGCGAAAGAGATCACGGGCTCAGGAAAGAGTATGGGAGAAAGACGGACGGGGGCGCTCTCGCTGCACAGGGTATCGCCGGTTACTGTATTCTTCAGCTTGGCCACGGCGGCGATTTCACCTACTCCAACCTCCGGGACCGACTTCTGCTCCTTGCCGGTAAGACGCAAGATCGTGCCTACCCGTTCTTTCTCATTGGAACAACTGTTCCAGACGGTCGAATCCGCCTTCATCACCCCGGAAAAGACCCGGAAAAAATTGAGCTTCCCCGCAAAAGGGTCGACAACCGTCTTGTAGACCTGGGCTACTAACGGTGCGTTGGGAGAAGGTTCGCGAGTAACCAATTCATCGTTTTCCGGGTTGACACCTTCAATCGCCCGCTCATCTCCCACCTGATCCGGGGCCGGGAGAAAAGAGATCACCCCGTCCAGAAAAAGATCGACCCCGATGTTCGGAAGCGCCGCTCCGCAATAGACCGGCACAAACTGACGCTCGGTCGTCCCTTTCGCGATGGCGGCACGGATCTCGTCATCCGTGACCACCCCTCCTTCGAGATACCGCTCCATCAGGTCATCGTCGGTCTCCACGGCGGTCTCCACTAATTTTTCGCGGAAGGCATCGACCTGCTCCTTCAATTCAGCGGGGATCTCCCCGGATCGGTTCACCTTGCCGTCAGTGTAGGTGCAGGACTCCATGGTCAGTAGATCAAAGACCCCCGTAAAGTCCGCCTCCTTTCCGAGGGGAAGCTGCATCACGAGGGGCCGCGCCTCCAGGGTGGACTCGATCATCTCAATGGCCTTGAAGAAATCCGAACGCTCCCGGTCCATCTTGTTCACGAAAATCATCGAGGCCAGTCCATAATCGGACAGATAACCCCACACCTTTTCCGTCTCCACCTTCACTCCGGAAACGGCGCTGACCAGGACGACCGCCGAGTCCATTACCTTCAGGACCCCCTTGGTGTCGGCCAGAAAATTCGTGTACCCCGGGGTGTCCATACAGAAGATTTCTTTTTTCTTCCAGGGGATCACGGCCATGGAGGAAGAGAGCGTGCTCTTTCGTTCAATCTCTTCCGATGAATAGTCAAGAATGGAATTCCCTTCATCGACCCGGTTTAATCGGGTCGTCACCTTCGCGTTGAACAGTGCCGCTTCACAAAAGGAGGTTTTTCCCACACCCCCGTGACCGACCACAGCCAGATTGCGAACTTCAGTCAGATCCTGCGTTGCCATAGCACACCTCATCCATGAAATAAAAAGGTTGAAAGAAACACGACGTGATGAAAAAAACCAGGATCAAGAGGCAGGAAGGCCCATCCCCCGAAACTCTTGTACCGACAAACGAACGACTGAATGAAACAAACGGGAAAACCGATCCTCCCCCGAAAACCGGTCGGCTCGCAAACTACCAGATACTCGACTCGACCTTGCCCCCCTTCATGACCAGGATGTCAACCACGGCATGATTAAAATAGTTCGTGGTATCAACAATCTCCGGGGCAACACGACTCCGGTAGAGTTCCCGTCCCTTCCGGAGGTCTTCGTCCAGCAGTTCAAAGAGATTATCGTTTTTAATCCCTTTTTCAATTTTGGGTTGATTATAAAGTGCGATATCGGAGAGAATGGTTCTCGCCAGGCGTTTGGCTTTCTCGTGGTCGATGATTTGCGTCATGGAATTTCCTCCCATTGTCGGGTACAATGTACTTAATTTATCTTGTTTTGTCAACAATATCAAGCAATTTCGTTCTGCAATAAGCGGTTGCAATCACCCCCGTGATATGATATGAAAATCTATTTACACAAAGGGGGCTTGCACCCCCGTGTTTTCTTTTGGAGGATCAGATGATTGATGAGCTGAAAAAGGAATTCAAAACGGTGGCCCATGATTTCGAACTCCTGCGGAGTCATCTTTGACCTCTCGGAGACGCACCGGCAATTAGAGCAGCTCGAAAGAACCATTTCCAACCCGGATTTCTGGAACAACCCTCAGAGCGCACAGAAACCGCTGAAGAAGCGTGCCGCCCTTCAGAATCAACTTTCCGAATGGAAAAAAGTGCAACAGGTCCACGACGACCTGGAGACCTTGATCGAACTTTGCCGGGAAGAAGAGGCGGAAGACCTCTATCCTGAAATCCGCACGGCTCTCCGGGAGTTCCGGACCGCCATGACCGACCTCGAACTGAAAACCATGCTCGGGGAAGAAAATGACCCCAACAACGCCATCGTCAACATCCATTCCGGTGCCGGGGGAACGGAATCACAGGACTGGGCGCAGATGCTCTTCCGCATGTATCAACGCTGGACGGAACGAAAAAGATTCAAAATCAAGATCCTCGACCTGATGTACGGCGAAGAAGCCGGGATCAAGAGCGTCACATTCATCGTCGAGGGAGAATATGCCTACGGTCTCCTTAAATCGGAAGACGGCGTACACCGGCTCGTCCGGATCTCTCCCTTCGACGCCGGGAAACGGCGTCATACCTCCTTTGCCTCCGTGATGATCCTGCCCGAATTGGACGAAGAAATCGAGGTACCGATCCGGGACGAGGACTTGCGGATCGACACCTACCGGTCGAGCGGTGCCGGTGGTCAGCATGTCAATGTCACCGACTCCGCCGTTCGGATCACCCATCTCCCTACGGGGATTGTGGTGCAGTGTCAGAATGAACGCTCCCAGCACAAGAACAAGGCCTCCGCCCTGAAGGTCCTGAAGGCCCGGATCTATGAACTTGAAGTGGAGAAACAAAAGGAAAAAGTCGAGGAGATGCACGGCGAGAAAAAAGAGATCGGCTGGGGCAACCAGATCCGCTCCTACGTCCTTCAGCCCTACCAACTCGTTAAGGACAACCGGACCAAAGTGGAAAAAGGCAATGTCGAAGCCGTCCTCGACGGAGAGATTGATGAATTCATGAAGGCCTACCTGTTACGAAAGAAATGAACGGACGGCGGCCGTTCGGCATCGCTTCTTTTCTTGACGAGAGGGGCGAACTCTTCTATAGTGGCGGCGCATTAAACGAAAAGGATGGAAATGGCACAAGACGAAAACGAAATCATACAGCAGCGGAAGAAAAAAATCCGGGAGATGGAGGCGGAGGGCATCCCCCTTTACGCGCACCGTTACGACCCCGAAGATACCGCGGAGGCAATCCTTGCAAATTTCGGGAAGACCGCACCCGAGGCGCTGGAGAAGGAGAAACCTTCCGTCCATGTTGCCGGCCGGATCGTCTCCCTGCGCCGGTTCGGCAAGGCCGCCTTTGCCCACATCCGGGACGCAAGCGGCCGCATCCAGATCTTCGCCGCCAAAAACGTCCTGTCCGCCGAAGAATTCCGCCTCTTTAAACGGGTGGATATCGGCGACTTCATCGGCGTGCAGGGAGTGCTTTTCTTCACCCGGACCGGTGAACTGACCATCGAAATCCGGACGCTGAAACTCCTGACCAAGGCCGTCCGGCCCCTGCCGGAAAAATGGCACGGCCTCAAGGACAAGGAAATCCGTTACCGCCAACGCTATCTTGATCTGATCGCCAATCCCGATGTCCAACGGACCTTCGTTCAGCGGAGCCGGATCATTGCCGCGATAAGGGAGTTCATGAACCGGAGGGACTTCATCGAGGTAGAAACACCGATGATGCAGCCGATTCCCGGCGGCGCCACGGCCCGCCCGTTTGTCACCCATCACAACGCCTTAGGAATCGATCTCTATCTCCGGATCGCCCCGGAACTCTACCTGAAACGGCTTTTGGTGGGCGGGTTTGAGCGGGTCTATGAACTGAACCGGAACTTCCGAAACGAGGGGATGGACCTCCAGCACAATCCGGAATTCACCATGATCGAATTCTACATGGCCTATGCCGACTACAGGGACATGATGACCCTGACGGAAGAACTTCTCTCCGAGATCACCGGAAAGGTCCATGATTCCCTTGTACTTCCGTACAAGGGACACAAGATCAACATGGCCCCCCCCTATCGGCGGCTCCCCTACCGGGCGGCCCTCGAGGAAGCCCTGCAGGAAAAGGGGTTTGCCCCGGAGACACTGGACGACACGGCGGCCGTCCGCCGGGCGGCGGAGACCCTGGAGATCGCCCTGCCGCCGAAGGCGTCCCGCACCAAGGTCCTGGACAAACTCTTTGAGACCCTGGTCGAAGAGAATCTGATTCAGCCGACCTTTGTCATCGATTATCCAACGGAACTTTCGCCCCTTTCCAAGCGAAAACCGGACAACCCCGATGAGGTGGAACGCTTCGAACTCTTCATCGCCGGGAAAGAGATGGCCAATGCCTTTTCCGAACTGAACGATCCCGAAGATCAGCGCGGCCGATTCGAGGCACAGGTCGCCGAACGCAAAGGGGGAGATGAAGAGGCCATGTATATGGACCACGATTTCGTCCGGGCACTGGAATACGGAATGCCCCCCGCCGCAGGCGAAGGGATCGGCATCGACCGGCTCATCATGCTCCTGACCGGGAACGAATCGATCCGGGATGTCATTCTCTTCCCGCAGATGCGTCCGGAGTAGCGGACCGCAATCCCGGATAAACGTCTATCAGGACAACAGCCCGTCATGCGCTACGAACTCTTCATCGGTCTTCGCTACCTTAAGTCCAAACGGAAGAATACCTTTGTCTCCATCATCACGCTGATCTCGATTATCGGCGTCACCGTCGGCGTCATGGCCCTGATCATCGTTCTGGCCGTCATGAGCGGTTTCGAAGAGGATCTGAAGGCCAAGATCCTCGGGACCAACTCTCATATTGTCGTCCTCTCCTTCGGGAAACAGGGGATGGCCGACTACCGGGACGTGGTAAAAAAAATCCGGGAGAACCCCCACGTCCGCTCGGCGACCCCCTTCATCTACAACCAGGTCATGCTGACTTCGGAAAGCAGCGTCGCCGGCGTGGTGCTTCGGGGAATCCTCCCGAAAGAGGAAGGCAAGGTGACCGACATCAACCGGAACATGGTGGCCGGCAACCTTGTGGATATCGCTCCACACCCGGCACGGCCCGGGAGCCCCCCTCCCCCACGGGGCATTGTGATCGGCAAGGAACTCGCCGGCATGCTGGGCGTTTTTTTGGGTGATCCCGTCAATGTCGTTTCCCCGCTCGGAAGGATCACCCCTCTCGGAATGGTCCCCAAAATGACCCGGTTCAAGGTGGTGGGAATCTTCGATGCCGGTCTCTATGAATACGACACGGGACTGGCCTATGTCGGTCTTCAGGAGGCACAGCAGTTTTTTAACCTCAACAATCGTGTCACCGGCGTGGAGGTGAAGATCGACGACATCTATCAAGCCCCGAAGATCCGGAAAGAAATTCAGCACAGACTCGGCCCCGCCTTCTGGGCGAAAGACTGGATGCAGATGAACCGGAACCTCTTTTCCGCCCTGCGGCTTGAAAAGATCACCATGTTCATTATCCTCTCCCTGATCGTCCTGGTCGCCGCCCTGAACATCATCAGCACCCTGACGATGGTTGTGATGGAAAAGGGGAAGGATATCGCCATCCTGAAATCGATGGGTGCCCGGTGGCAGAGCATCATGCGGATCTTCATGGTCGAAGGGATGATCATCGGTTTTGTGGGGACGACCCTCGGTTCCACCCTGGGACTTCTGGTCGCGTTCAACCTGGAGTCCATCGTAGCCCTGATCGAACGGATCTTTCACTTCCAGCTCATCGACAGTTCCGTCTATTACATCGACAAACTCCCCTCCCGGGTGGAGCCCCTCGATGTACTCCTGGTGATCGGCATTTCCCTTCTGATCAGCCTCGCCTCGACCCTCTACCCTTCCTACAAGGCCTCCAGACTCGATCCCGTCGAAGCAATCCGCTACGAGTAACATGATTCTTCACCCGCAAAATAAAAGGTCCTCCATGAACTACACCGGAGAATCATTTATTGTCGAATTGCTGATCCCTTGTTATAATATTTCTATAGCCACGAGGTGACCTGAGTTACCCATACCGGAATGTTTTCCCACCCATCGGAGGGACCATGATCTCTACAAAACCGGCAACAGGCGATAAATTAGGTGAAATTCTGGTCAAGAACGGCCTCATCGGAGAAGACCAGCTGAAGGAGGCCCTGAAACGCCAGTATCAGCAGGGAGGATTTCTCGGAACCAACCTGATCATGCTGGGATATATTGATGAAGAAACCCTGATGAATGTCCTCAGCTCGAAGCTGGGCATTCAGAGCATCAATCTGACCGGCCATGAGATCACCCCCCTCCTCCAGCGGATGCTCCCCTTCGACAAGGTCAAGTTCCACAACGTCCTGCCCGTTGCGCTGGAAGGGAATACATTGATCGTGGCCATGGCCGACCCCACGGATCTCAAAATCCAGTACGATCTGGAATACACCCTGCGGCGTTCCATCCGCGGGGTTCTGGCCTCGGAAAAGGACATCCTCGATGCCATCGCCTTCTTTGAAAAGGAAGGCTACGGGGAGCGGCCTTATACCAAGTCCTGTGTCGTACCCTCATTGCCGGATAAAACGCTCGACATCCGGGAACTCCTGAAAGTTACTGTGGAAGAGAATGCCACCGATCTGCTGATTACCGCCGGAGTGGCGCCCTGCCTGAAGATCAACAACAAGGTAACTCGCCTCAAGACCCCCTCGCTGACGCCCGGTCAGGTGGAAGAACTGGTTTTTTCGATCCTGACGGAAAACCAGAAAACAAAGTTGCAGCAACAGTCGGCCCTCGAATTCGCCTACTCCCTTTTCGATATGGGACGGTTCCGGATCAATATCTATTTTCAGCGAGGATCTCTCTCCCTGACCGCCCGGAACCTGATGGAACGGATTCCCTCTCTCGAAGAGTTGGGCCTTCCCGGCTGGGTCCGGGAGTATGCCTTACGGCCTCAGGGTCTGATCCTGGTCACCGGCCCGGCGGGACATGGAAAGTCAACCACCATCGCCTCCCTCATAGAGGTGATCAACACCCATCATCAGTCCAATATCATTACCATTGAGGACCCCATCGAGTTCCTCTTCCAGCATAAGAACAGCAACGTCAATCAGCGGGAGGTCGGAACCGATACAGCCTCCTTCTCTGAAGGGTTGAGAAACATCTTCCGTCAGAGTCCCGATGTCATCATGATCGGAGAACTTCGGGATTACGAAAGCATCTCCATCGCCCTCAGTGCTGCGGAGACGGGGCATCTGGTATTGGGGACGCTCCACACCCTGAATGCCACGGCCACCATCGACCGTTTGATTAACGTCTTCCCCGGAGATCAGCACAACCAGATCCGGGCCCAATTGGCCGAATCCCTCCTCTTGATCCTCTCTCAACGGCTGGTCCTCTCCCGGGACGGCAAGAGCCGAGTACTGGCTTACGAAAAGCTGACCCCTTCATCCAGGGTCCGGAACCTGATCCGGATCAAGAAGATCCATCAACTGCGCACCCAGATGCTGAACGAACAGGAAGATTTCGAATCGATCGATTCCAGCTTGATCAAACTGGCCAGAGAAGGAAAAATACGGAGGGAAGAAGCCCTGAAGTTTGCCGATAACCAGAACTTTGTAAATGACATAATCAACAAAAAGAGGTAAAGCTGCATACCGAACGTACAACCATCTTCAAAAAAAAGGAAGAGTTTAGGAAAGCGGACGAGCATCTCCCGAGACCTCATCCTGCCGGAGCTCCCTTTCCTTCTCCCTTCCGAAGCTCTCCAGAAATTGCCGCACTTCGGGAACCAGATAGGTCTCTTCAAGGGACAGGCCGGAAAGGGCCCGACCCAGGATTTCTGCTTTTTCCTGGACTGTCAGGGTTTTTCGGATGATGATCATCCGGTCCTCCTTGACACGGCAGATGCCACCCCGGCTGTTGCACCGCTCATAACGGACCTGAATCGAGAGTTTCTGTGCCAGCATTTCGAGCTGTTCCAGCATCTCCTGTGCATCCATTTTAAATCATCCTCATGGAACCAAATCCTCTGATCAAAAGACCGTTCCCCGTCTACGCACGAAACGCACAAAGACGTATTGGAGTACCGCAATCTTACAGAACATGTTCTTTGACAATATCATCCGACGTTCCCTCAACCCCATCCGCACCGAAACTTTTCAGGAAGATTGTACGATTTCTGCTCCGGTACCGGTATTTCCGCCCCCAGGGATCAAACAGCTCCGCCGAGTGGAGAATCCCTTTCCGGACCAGTTCCACCGGATCCTCCGGGAGGACCTGCTCCTCCAGAAAATAGACGTCACAGGCAAAAAAGATGCGATCCATTTCCCGGACGGCATAAACATTCCGGATGGGTCCAAGAGAAGTCCCCACACCTCCCGTAATGGCCGTGAGGAGCCCTCCTGTCGGTTTGCGTGAAGCAAAAACCAGAAGAAGCAGGAATAGGAACATAATCACATACGCGGCAAGATTGCGCAACACCTTCTTTCCGCGGCCCTTCTCTCCCCTCCTCCCCGCCCCTGCAGGAGTTTCTCCCTTTCCGCTTATCTCCCGGATGAGCCCTGCGGAAACCAGGCTGTACAACGCCTTGCAGGTTTCAAAGGTTCCGATTCGGCCGAGATGGATCAGTTTCTGTACATCCCGCGTACCTTCCACCAATTGATAAATCCGGACCTCTGCCGGGCTGAGCGGAAATTCCTGATCCAGGGTCTCCTTCCGGTCGGACAGGTTCTCTTCCTGTCCCTCCTCAAACATTCGGTCAATTGCACGATCCAGATCCTGTGCAGAAGCATCGATCATTCTCTTCTCGTCGGTCTTCTCAAAGATCCGGCTGTAATCATGAATGACCTTCCGCACCAGGGGCCATTCATCAATGATCCGCATGGCCTCCATGAGAATCTTCTCACAGGAGAGGGGAACCATATTGGTATGGTCATAGGTCACCGAAGGTTGCTGCGCAAAACGGTAGATTCCCTCCTGCCAGTCGAAAATCCGGTAGACCGTCTCCCGAACCTGAAGTTGAATCATGCTGGCCAGATCTTCCGCCCGGACCAGGTTCTCTTCTACCAGAATATGACCCAGTTTCCGTCCCGTCTCTTTCTGCCGGGCCAGTGCCCTTTCAAGATCCTGTTTCGAGAGAAGCTCCGATTCCACCAGCGCCCACCCGATGAGATCACTTTTCTTTTTTCGATAGGATTCCGCCGCCACCACCATCCCCGCCTCAAAGGTGAGGGTCGCCGTATCCTCCCCAGCGGTCAGCGTAAGGATTCCTGTCTTCTTCTGCATCCCGATCAACTGCAGGATATCCGTTATGCCGAAATCTTTGATGTTTCCTTCAAGAGCCATGAGTTCTCTCAACTTACAAAAGGGGAGAGCGATCAATCCTGTAAACGATAGAGATGAAAACAAGACAACAGATAGACAACCATCACCGGCAGGAGCAACCAGAGATGCCGGCTCCAGGGCACTGCTTCAAAGACCATGACACCCGGGGGCAGGATCGACCGAAAAAATCCGGAAACCAGAAGACAGACCACCAGGAAGAGTATGACAAAACCGGTAACCGGCCGTCCGAAATAAATATGGCCGCCGCCGGGAATCAGGATTCCGAGGATCCTCCCCTTTTCCACCTTCCGTTCCTTGTAACTCAGAATTTCAATGATCTTTCGCGTCCGCATCTTGACATCCACCCCCGCACCTTTTCCAAAAATATAGGCACATTGTGAGCAGATCGCCTCACGACGCCGGTGACTCTGGCATTTTCGGCAAAAGACGACACCGCATTTTCCGCAACGCCGGGAATAACCGCGGAAACGCCGGAGCAGATGAAGGAGCAATGCCACCGGAAGAATCAGCAAGACCAGTCCACCCCGGACAATGATCTTCTTCAGAACCCCTCCTTGCGACCGGTCGGCCGGCCCGACCGAGAAGAGCGTCTTGAAAAAACCATTCCAGAGATTCCGGTCGGGCAGGACCGTATCAATCACCATCCGGTTGTAATTCGGGCCCAGGATCTTCACATAATAGGAGACTTCTGCAGGATTCAGTTTCCGGGCTTTGAAATACTCACTGTCACTTTTATCGAGGAGAAAGAGTTCCCGCTGGACAGCACTGAGATTGAAATGAAAAGCCGCCTCCCTCGGATCGAGAGCAATCGCCTCGTTGTACATTTCAACGGCCTTTTTCAGGTTGCGCATAGCATAATAGACATTCCCGAGATTATTGTAATAATCCGCCTCGTTCCCATTCTGATGAATCGCCTTTTCCAGAACCTTCTTCGCCTTTGCATACTCTCCCCGTTTTTTGTAAGCCGTCCCCAACATGAAAAAGGCTGCGTCATCCTTTGGGAATTGTTCCGTCAGACGGGCCAGACCGGCCACCGCTGCGTCATCGGCGTCTCCGTCCCGATGACCGAGAATCGACTGCATACGATCACTGGACAGATGTTCCACCCCTCTCTGCAGCATATCCGTCCAGAGGGGTGTTACCAGAAGAAAAAACAAAAAGAAAAGATGGATGAACCGTTCTTTCCTGCCCGAATAACTCCAGAGGAGGATGAGCCAGAGGACACAGACACCGAAGAGTCCTCCCCCCAGCAGGAGGGGGGCGGACAAGAGGCAAGCCATGATAATCAACAACCCGGCACGGCTTGGATCGCCCGGCAGCAGTTCGTACAAATCATGATACAACATCCGGCCATACCGGAGCAACACCACAAGATAGAACACCCCGAAAAAGACAACACCGGCCATCAGGAGAAGAAAGAGACCGTCCATGATCAGGAGTGCGGCGAATTCAAATGAAAGGACCAGGCTCTTTCCCGTCCGGAAAGCCTCCTCCAGGACTCGGAACAAATTTGCCGGGCTCTGCCGCCAGAGAAGTTCCGCGAGTTTCCAGTGGGTTTCGGGAAGATCTCCGGCAAAGTCCTCGGCCTTACGACAAAGGCTCAGTGCCTTCTGATAATCTCCCTGAAGTGAGAGAAAATCCGCCTCACGCAACAAGGATGCCGCAAAAGTTCGCACTCGAATCGCTCCCAGATCGACCAGCTGCTCATGGATACGATTCAGCAAAAGATCGCTGAGCTTATCATTGCCCAGTGCGACGTAACGTTTTCGCAGAAACCATTCTTTTTGCAGTTTCTGAAAGAGGAGCGAAGGGCCCGTGCCGGAAAGTTCCGGGACGGGTCGTTTCAGAATTTCAGACGGAACCAGGAGGGGGGAATTATCCTGAATGACATCCATCCATTCATAAGAAACAACAGGGCCCGGGACCAGAAGATCGACGAACAAAAAGAGAACAAGGAAGAAAACCACGATCTTCCACACCGGCATGGACCGCGACACAGCCTGGTTCATCCTTCCTCCCCCCGCAAAAGACGGCGGATATTTTCCCGATGTCGGATCACCATCATCACCGACACCACCAATGCAAACCGAAACTGAATCATCTCTTTCGTCAGAAAAAAGGTTAACACCGGCAGCATCACCGCAACCGAAAGAGCACCGACCGAAGAGACATGGGTCAGAGCGAATGCAACCCCCCAGATCAGCAGTAAAAGCAATCCGATGAAGGGCATGTAGGCGAGAAGGACCCCGAAGGTGGTCGCCACCCCCTTCCCTCCCCGGAAACGGTAGTAAAGGGGAAAATTGTGGCCCAAAATCGCGGCCAGGGCGGACAGGGCCATCCAACCCGGCTGTTCCATTCCAACCAGGAAGCGGGCGGCCGCAACGGCAACCGTCCCCTTGAGCAGATCCCCGGCCAGAGTCAAAGCCCCTTCCTTTTTCCCGATCACCCGAAGCACATTCGTGCTGCCGACATTTCCGCTCCCTGCTTCCCTCAGGTTGACCCCCCGTCGTTTCGCGATGAGGACCCCGAAACAGATGGAACCGAGCAGATAGGAAAAAAGTATTGAACACAAGGGGGCAAAGACATGGGAGAAAGTCATGAGAAGTCTATCTCCCGCGCAAAACGGAGAGCATACTGCACACCGGAGATCAGTGCCAGAAACATGGCCGCCCAGATGAAAAGGGTCCCCAGAAAATGCCAGCTCAGAAAAAAGAAATGATTGTTCAAAAGGAGCATGAGAATGGCCGTAATCTGCGCCCCCATCTTGTATTTCCCCAAACGGTCAGCCGGAATAACCACCCCCTCCGTGGAGGCCATGGCCCGGAGCCCCGTCACGGCAAACTCCCGGGCGATCATCACCACCACGATCCATGCCGACACCCGATGCAGTTGGACCAGGAAAATAAGTGCCGACGCAACAAGAATTTTATCTGCGATCGGGTCGAGAAGCTTCCCGATCTTGGTAACCTGGTTCGTACTTCGGGCAATATAGCCGTCGAAAAAATCCGTAATCGATGCCAGTGAAAATATCAGAAAAGGCCAGAGACAGACCGTCTCCTGCCGCGCAGGAAGAAGGAGCACGATAAAGAGAGGAATGAGAATGATTCGCAGCATGGAGAGGAAGTTAGGAATATTCAAGGGGTAGACCACCTTATAACGTTAACTATTTGATAAGAATACATTTTTACAAGACTATTGTCAACACGGAAGTAACGGGTATGGAGGAATTCTCCTTTACACTCGCCTCCCCTTTCTGTTAAATTATGGTAACGTCTCGGGTCATCTCTCTTTTTCCGCATGATTGCGTTATTGCGGTGCTCAAATCCTCGATGTATAAAAAATACGCAGCAGGTTTTCATTCCTTACCTCTTTTCTTATGGAGAAACAGCAGCAACCTGAGCCGTCACAGATTACATAAATCCGAAATGAAACGGGGTTTGAATGGACAACCGATCAAACGAGAAGAACCTGAGACTCTTGCAGAAAATTCCCTTCTTCACCTCCCTGAAAGAGGAAGAACTCCGCACCATTTTACCTTTTCTGGAGGAAAAGCAAACCCGGAAAGGCGAAATTCTGTTTCACGAGGGAGAACCGGGACGCCGCCTCTATCTGATCCGGATGGGGCAGGTCAAGGTCTTCAAACTTTCCGAGGGGGGAAAGGAGAAAATCCTCCGCGTCTTCGGTCCGGGTGACTTTTTCGCCGAACTACCCCTGCTGGACGGGGGCAATTACCCGGCTTCGGCTGAGGCACTCAGTGCAGCAACTCTTCTCTCATTGAGCCGGAAAAACTTTCTGGACATCCTGAAAAAATACCCCGTCATTACCGGGAAGATCTATGAGATCGTCGGAAACCGCCTTCGGCACTTCACCACCGTGGTCACCGACCTCACCCTGAAGGATGCCTCCCGTCGCCTCGCCGGTTTTCTTCTGGAGAAAGCAGCGCAACAGGTCCACCTTTCACAGGGGCAGGTCCGCTTCCCTCTGGGATTGACCCACCAGGAGATCGCCTCCCTCATCGGTACGGCACGAGAGACCGTCTCCCGTTCCCTGAAGCAGTTGCAGTCGGACGGAATTATTGAAATCAAGGAGCGATACGTTACCGTTCTTGACCGGAATGCCCTCAGGCAAGCGGCAAGATAAAACGGAATCGCTATTCAAAAACCTTTTTCTCGACGGAAGTTCGTCCGGGATTATTTTTTTTCAGATCCCGGGCAAGCGCTTCATCGACAAGCCGCTTGGCCTTCCGGGCCGACTGATAAGCACCGTCTACCTTTTTCAGAATCTCCTTGAAGTCAAAGGAGTGCCATTTCACCTTGGATGCCTTATACTGCTGCTCCGCCTCTTTCAGAACCTCCGCCGCCCTTGCAACATCAACCCCCCGGCTCTCTGCCATTTTGATAAACTCGGCACTCCACTGAAGGGTATTCTTGGCGTAGAAGATTAGTCCGAGTGTGGCATGGGCCTCTTCAGGGATCTGCTGCGGCAAACCACTTTCGGGATGGTGACATTTACGGCAGGCCTCCGCCACATTTTCAGGAAACAGGATGGAGGTATGCATCGATCCGTGACAGGTAACACAGGTCGGTCCGTGGAATTTATGATTTCCTGCACGGATGGCTCGATAGTGTTTGCTGCGGAGAAATTCTTTCAGCTGGGGGCGATGACATCCCCCGCAAAGTTGCGGGATGTTCGCCCGGAAAACGGGACTGGCGGGATCGGAAGGGTCAAGGACATCGCGATGGGCCTCAGCGAATGATACCGCACCCGGGTTCCCGCCGTGACACCTGTCGCACGTGATGCCGGATTTTGCATGGGCCGTCCCCTTCCAATCAATATAGGCCTTTCCGACCGCCGTCTGCTCTCCCAACGATGCATGGCACTTTTCGCAGGAGTGTGCCTCAATACAGGGCGAAAAGAGCCTGAAAAAAGTGATCAGTAATATCAGTTTCCACCGGATTCGCATGAAGCACCCCTTAGCCGTCCTTCCCCCCGGCAGCATCCCGATCGATATACCAGTAGAGTTCCCCGGAAAGAGGCCGCACACCACGGGCCGGAATCTCCGCCACACTCCCCGGCTGCAAAACCCTGTTCAACGGCTCTCGCTTCCCCTTCCCCGATACGAGAAACAGAACCGCCCCGCTGCGGTTCAGGAGAGGCAAGGTCAGGGTAAGCCGCCGGCGAATTCCCTGCGGCGAGACCGCCGGAACAACAAGTCGGTCTTTTTCTTCCAATGAAGCGGACCGGGGAAACAACGATGCCGTATGACCGTCATTGCCCAGCCCCAACAGGACCAGGTCCAGCCCATCCGATCCGGTCTCCGAGAAATAACGCCTCAATTCCTTTTCATATTGCCGGGCACCCTTTTCCGGATTGAGTTCACCCTGCATCCGGTGAATGTTTCCTGCGGGGATATCGATTTTAGACAGGAGTTCCTCACAGACCATCCCGAAATTACTCTTTCCATCCTCCGGCGGAACGCAACGCTCGTCGCCCCAGTAAAGATCGATTTGCTCCCAGGGGAGTTGCGCAGAATATTCCGGCATTGCCAGCAAACGGTAGAGCCGCCTCGGTGTCGAACCACCCGAAAGGACTGCGGAAAAACGACCTTTTCCCCGAATGGCCGTCAAGGCACTCGATAGAAAGAACTCGGCTCCCGCCCGGCTGAGCGCCTCCGGATCGGAAAAGACCCGGATATTCCGTCCGACCTGATTCACGAATTCACTCAAAATTGAAGGAGGCGAACTTTCTGAAAAAGCGTCCTTCACAGCTCCCGCCAACGATCTTCGTCATGTTCCAGCAAGGCATTGGCCTCGACGGGTCCGGAGGAGCCGGCCGGATAACGATAGAGTGGAAAATGTTTCTCGCGGTTTTCAATCACTTCCAGTACCGGCGTCAAGATCGACCAGGTCCGCTCGACCCCCTCCTCCCGGACAAAAAGCATCGGGTCGCCCAACATCCCGTCGAGGAGTACCCGCTCGTAGGAGTCAAGGGCGATCCCCCCGGCAGCATCTTTATAGGAAAAATCGAGCATCACCGGCCGGAGGCAGGATTTGAATCCCGGCTTCTTGGTCTGGAAGGTAATCATGATCCGCTCGTCCGGCTGAATCCGCAGGATCAGGACATTCGGAGCGATCGACTCATCCGTTACGGCACGAAGCATGAGGTGAGGAATCTCCCTGAACTGGACGGCGATTTCCGTGACCTTTCGCGGAAGACGTTTCCCGGAACGAAGGTAAAATGGAACCCCCTGCCATCGCCAGTTATCCACAAAGAAACAGGCCGCCGCAAAGGTGGGAGTCCGGGAATCGGCAGCGACCCCCTTTTCCTCCCGGTAGCCCGGCAGCCGCTTTCCTTTGAGTTCCCCCGGACCGTACTGACCCAGGACCAGGCTCTCCCCGAGTTTCTCCAGGTCAAAGGACCGGAGAGACCGGAAGACCTTGATTTTTTCATCCCGTACCCGTTCGGCATTGAAATAGGTGGGAGGTTCCATCGCCGTCAAGGCCAAAAGCTGCATCATATGATTCTGAAACATGTCACGCAGGACTCCGGCACCTTCATAGTACCCAGCACGGCTTTCCACCCCCAGGGTCTCGACGGCTGTGATCTGAACGTGATCGATATAACGACGGTTCCATATAGGCTCGAATATGGCGTTCATAAAGCGGAAGATGAGGATATTCTGGACGGTCTCCTTGCCAAGATAATGATCAATCCGGAAAACCTGGTTCTCCAGAAAATAATGGTGCAGGTGGGTATTTAACTCCTGCGCACTGGCCAGGTCCCGGCCGAAAGGCTTTTCAATAATAATCCGGGCATACCCATCGTCCTGACGGGCCAAGCCCGCCTCCCCGAGCCGTTCCGCAATGGTTTCATAGAGCGTGGGAGGAACCGCCAGATAAAAGATCCGGTTCCGTCCGGTTGCCTGTTCCCTCTCTTTCTCTTCAATCCGTTCATGAAGCGCCCGATAGGAATCGGGATCGCCGTAGTCAAGAGAATGATAAAAAATATGCCGGGAGAAGGCGGACCACTTCTCTTTGTCGAAGACACCGGAATGGGCCGTCCGTGTCCCCTCCATCAGGGTCTCCCGGAAGGCATCATCCGTCATCAGGGTTCGGGCGGTTCCCAGAATAAAGAAAGCCGGGGGAAGAAAATTGTTATGATAGAGATAGTAGAGGGCCGGAATCAGTTTCCGCCGGGTCAGATCTCCGGAAGCACCGAAGATGACCAGGGCGCAGGGGTCAGGGATTTCCACGGTCGGGCAGACCTCCCCCTGGACCGGCTCCTGATTGCCGATTCTCTCCGACGTCCGGCCGGGCGGACGTCCATCCGGTTCATCACTCATACAAGCCACCTTTCCCTCCTCGATCCTTCCGCTGCAAAGGTCCGGTCGTTCACCCAAGAAGGGCTTTCGATTGCGCCGCCACATTCTCCGCTGTAAAACCGAGTTTCTCCATGACCACCTTACCCGGCGCCGATGCCCCGAATCGATCCAGGCCGACGACCTTCCCATCCAGGCCGACAAAACGGCACCAGCCGACGGAGGAGCCGGCTTCAACGGCCAGGCGAGCCTTCACCCGGGATGGAAGGACCTCCTCCCGGTAGGCGTCCGATTGTTTCTCAAAGAGCTCCCACGAGGGAAGAGAAACCACCCGTACCCGATGCTTTTCCTCCCGAAGGGCCTCCGCTGCCGCCAGGGCAATCTCCACCTCGGAACCGGTGGCCATCAGAATCAATTCCGGCACGCCCCCGGGATCATCAGAGAGGATATAACCGCCCCGTTCCGCGCCCGCCACCGGGGCATAACGGCTTCGATCATAAACGGGGAGTTTCTGACGGGTCAGGATCAACGCCACCGGCCCCCCGCTGTGGGCCAGTGCAACCTTCCACGCTTCGGCCGTCTCGTTGGCATCGGCCGGTCGGATCACCGTAAGATTCGGGATGGCACGCAAGCCCGCAAGCTGTTCCACCGGCTGATGGGTCGGGCCGTCTTCCCCCAACCCGATGGAGTCGTGGGTAAAGACATAGATCACATGCTGTTCCATAAGTGCGGCCAGACGGATGGCCGGTTTCATGTAGTCGGAAAAAATCAGGAAGGTACCGCCATACGGAATCAGACTGCTCAAGGCCATACCGTTCAGGACCGCCCCCATGGCATGTTCGCGGACACCGAAATGGATATTCCTGCCCGGCTCCCCCCGCTGGAATTCTCCCAGGCCTTTGAGGAAGGTATTGTTGGACGGGGCCAGATCGGCCGAGCCCCCGATGAGAAAGGGGAAATCCCCGGCCACGGCATTTAAGACCTTGCCCGAGGCACTCCGCGTCGCGATCGGCCCGTCATCAGGCGCAAAAACGGGAACCGACTTTTCCCATCCCGCCGGAAGCCCGCCCGATTGCATCAATTCCCATTGAGCAGAAAGATCCGGATGCTTCTTGCCATAGTCCTTGAAAATCTCATTCCACGCCTCTTCGGCCTTCGCTCCCCTCTCCCCGGCCAAACGGAGATGGGAGAGAGCCTCCTCCGGGATGTAAAAGGGAGGCTCCTGGGGCCATCCCAGGTTTTCCTTGGTCAGCTTCAGCTCCTCCACCCCGAGGGGAGATCCATGTACATCCGCCGTATCGTGTTTATTGGGACTGCCGAATCCGATATGGGTTCGGGCAATAATCAGAGAGGGTTTCTTCGTCTCCGTCCGGGCGGACCGGAGGGCGGCATCGATCTGTGCAAGATCGTTCCCGTCCACACGCTGAACATGCCAGCGGTAAGCCTCGAACCGTTTCCCCACATCCTCGGTAAAGGCGATCTCCGTCGATCCTTCAATAGAAATCTGATTGGCGGAATAAAGATAGATCATCTTTCCGAGCCCAAGGTGCCCGGCCATGGAAGCCGCCTCGGACGAGATTCCCTCCATCAGGTCGCCGTCGCTGACGATGGCATAGGTAAAATGATCCACCAGATCAAGCCCCGGACGGTTAAAGTGGGAGGCGAGATACGCCTCGGCCATGGCCATGCCGACGCCGGTAGCAAAGCCCTGCCCCAACGGCCCGGTGGTCATCTCGATCCCATGTTCCAGGCAATACTCCGGATGCCCCGCCGTAGGGCTTCCCCATTGACGAAACTGCTTCAGATCGTCCAGGCTCAGAGGATAACCGGTCAGATGGAGCAGCGAATAGAGGAGCATGGAGCCGTGTCCGGCCGAAAGGATGAAGCGGTCGCGGTTCGGCCAGCGGGGATTCCCCGGATTGTGTTTCAAAAAACGATCCCACAGGACGTAGGCCATGGGGGCATCCCCCATCGGCATCCCCGGATGACCGGATTTTGCCTTCTCCACCCCTTCCACCGCCGTCATCCGGATCGTATTGACACAGAGTTCATCTATCTTTCCATATCCCATCTTACTCCCCTTTCTCTCTTTTATTACAGCATATTGGGTGGAATTTCAGAATCTGAAGATTATAGACGGATATATATACTACCGGTTCAGAATTTACAAGAAAAGAATCCGGGCAGCGGCAAAGCGTCATTGCACGTCCCGGCTTGTCCGGCGTTATAACACTTCATTCATACTCCCGCTTCGGAACCCTTCCAGATCGAGCGTCACATAGACAAACCCCGCTTCCTTGAACGTCCGAAGGATCTTCCTGTAATGCACGGGCGAAAGGATCGTGTCGAATTGTTCCCTGGGGACCTCGATCCGGGCGATCTCTCCATGATAGCGGACCCGAAAGGGGTCAAATCCCATTGAGCGGAGCAGAGCTTCGCAACAGGCAACCTGGTGGAGGCGTTCTTCCGTGATCTTTGTGCCGTAGGGGAAACGGGAGGAGAGGCAAGCCATCGATCCTTTGCGCCATGTTGGAAGAGAAAGTTCTTTACTCAAGGCCCGGATCTCTTCTTTGGTCAGACCTGCCTCCAGCAACGGATGGCGTACACCCTGCTCCCGCGCAGCCTGAAAGCCGGGTCGATAATCCCCGGCATCATCGGCGTTCGACCCATCACAGATGACGGCGATTCCTCTCTCCTCCGCTCTTTTTCGTAGAATTCCAAAGAGTTCGCTTTTGCAGTAATAACACCGCATCGGATCATTCCGGGAGAAATTCGGGATCATCAATTCATTCGATTCCACCTGAAGATGGGGAATACCCAGGGAGGCGGCAAATTCCTCGGCTTCTTTTCGTTCCTGTTCCGGGTAGGCCGGGGAGAGGGCTGTCAGTGCCGTGACGTGTTCGCCCAAAACATCCCGGGCCGTGCGGAGGAGAAACGTGCTGTCCACACCGCCGGAAAAAGCAATGAGAACGGACCCCATTTCCCGCAGGTTTTCCTTTAATTTTCGGTATTTTTCTTTCATCTTCTCCGACACCCGGCTGAACCTTGTAGGAAAGCAGTATACTCACCCGCAACCTGAAAGCCAAGAGGGTTTTTGGGGGCCCGATGATCTCCCGTTGTTCATTCGGAGGATGCCTTTGGAAACAGTTTATGGAGCAGCGGAGGAGAGATCGGGAAGCAGAACCTCCCTGAGTGCGTAGAGCATTTCGCACTTCTCCAGGTTCTCCCGGACATAGCGGAAGGTATCAGGGAGGTATTGCAGGTAACGTTTTTTTCCTTTGATCACGGCCATGTATCCAAAGGTACCGGCGGCCTTGAGGTTTCGCTGGACCGACACGATGTCGAAAATCTCCCGGAAACGCACACGATCGGTGACGGTTCCTTCCATCCGGTCTTTCTCCTGCAGATAGTATTCGATCAACTCCGCCGTCACTTCCCCCGGCAGGACGACATAGGAATCCCGCAGCAGGGAGACAAGATCATATTGCAGGGGG
Organism: Deltaproteobacteria bacterium; assembly: GCA_013151235.1. Taxonomy (NCBI): domain Bacteria; kingdom Pseudomonadati; phylum Myxococcota; class Myxococcia; species Deltaproteobacteria bacterium. Next base: position 27,956 of record JAADIO010000036.1, read on the forward strand.
CCTAAACGGGCATCCTGGAAATCGATCACGCCGATCCTGCCGTCCCGGACCATGAGGTTGCGGCTGTGGTAGTCCCGGTGCGTGAGATACTGCGGTTCCGCGGCAATGATCCGGCTGAGCTGCCGGAAGGCTTCTTCAAGACGATGCCGTTTGCTTGTGGAAAAGCTCCTTTTCAGATACCCTTCGAGGGTGTATTCACGAAAGAAAATCAGTTCCTGAAAGAGTTTTTCCTCGTCGAAGGAGAGCTGAAAGGCGATGCAGTCTTCACATCTTTTCCGGGTCCCGATAAGCTGGATCTTCAGGAGTTCGTCAATCGCCTTCCGGTAGAGGGGGAGGCAAGCGGGAACTTCCTGTTCCCGGACCACGTCTTCCAGGGTCGTCTCGCCCAGATCTTCGAGCAGAAGAAGCCCTGTTTCCGGGTCGTAATGATGGAGCTTCGGTACATGAACGCCGCAGAGATCCAGGTGGTAGAGCACATTAATATAAGGAAGAGCATCGGGATCTTCCGGTGCAGGGACATCCCTTGCCGGTTCCATGATGATGCAGGATTTTTCTCCCGGCAGACGGAGCCGGTAGAACCCTCGATCGGAGGCATCGCCCGGCAGTTTTTCCAGATGGACCTTTTCGGGGGGAACGCCGTCATAACGTTTGAACAGCTTGAAAATACGATCATCAATGGAGGGCAAGGAGACCATCCTGTGGAATAATAAAATAGAGAAAACGGGTGACAACCCGAGATGAAGATCATTGAAATCATATCACCCGGCCATCATGCTGTCAAATCATGAAATTCAAGCAAAAATGGAAAAAATATGGACAAATGTGGAAAAAGTTTTCACAAAATGGGAAAACTTTTTCATATCCTTCCGAACCCTCCGAAAAAGGCGAAATCGGAGAACCTTTCTAACTCTTTGAAACAAATATGAAAACAATAACCGTCCTTCTCCCTTGATTCTTGGCATGCAACCTGCATCTGTTTCGAGGGTAAGTGAGGTGATGAAAATGATTTTTAAAGGTTTGCCGTTCTTCAGCGGGAAGATGAAGCAGGAGAGAGTACGGGAAAAGGTCCGAACCGGAAACCCCTATGTCAGGGCCTCGGAAGAGCTGAAAAAGAGCGCGGAGGAACTGGAAAAAGCGGCACAAAAGCTGAACTCCACCTTTCGGAAACGTCAGGAAGCGATTAAGAAACTGATGTGGATCAACGACACACTTCAAAAGAACCGGGACCGGCTGCAGACCACCTCTCCCCTCCGGCCTGAAACATCGAAGGTGGCGGAGAAAGGTAAAATATCCGGCCCTGTCAGCGAAGCCCAGCTCTTTGAAATCTACCGGGAGGCCTGCCTCAATTTCATACAGACCGACAAGACCTACTATTTCAAACTCCGCGGGCATTCCGTATTCCTCAGTACCATGTACAAGAAGCACATGGGAAATCTTCGATACTACGATCAGGAATTCAGGAAATTACCGGAAAACAAGCGGGAAAGCTTTTCCGATATTGAAGGGATGATTGCCAACCTGGTGATTACGAAGGTGAACCAGATTGGACGGGAAAAATTTATCAAGGAAGGCCATCAAGCCCTTTATAGTGAACTCTGCAACAAGTTACTTGCCAGGACAGCCACTCCATAAACTCTTCCTCGAGGACGTTTTAAACACGTCCGCTGTGGGGGTTTGATTCATCAAACCCCCGCAGAACCTTTTTCTGTTCTGCATCATCGGGTACAGTTCATTTGTTTTGACACTTCCCTTCCGTTGCACTATGATCTTCAAGATGCAACCGTCATGTCTCTGGAAGATAAAAAGGAACCGGATTTCTTCCGTATTGAATCGGATGATCGCCGCACTGGTGCTGTGCTTCCTGCCGGGTATCCCGGCTCAACCCCTTTCCGCCGCCGCTGCACCGACGGTGATTCTTGATCCCGGTCATGGGGGAAATGACCGGGGGGGGATCGGTGCCGACGGATTGCTGGAAAAAGAGATCACCCTTGATCTGGCCAAGCGTGTTCAGAAATTGATTGATCAGCAGCTCGGCTATCGAACCTTCCTGACCCGGAAGGAGGATCAGGAAGTTTCTTTAGATAAACGGGCCGCCCTTGCCAACAATCAGCAGGGGACCCTTCTGGTGAGCATCCATCTGGGCGGGTCTCCGGATACCGGACTCCATGGGTACGGAATCTATATCGCACAAGCGCCGGACAGAGAGGGAAACACCGACGCAAAGGGCCTTCTCTTATGGAATCGTCAATCCCTTTTTTTTGCAAAACAGTCGAGACAACTGGCGGAATCGCTCCATGCCGCTTTTGCAGAATCGTTCCCCCGGACTCCCGATCTCGGGATCCATCCGCTGGCACTCTATCTTGCCCGCACCGTCCGGATGCCGACGGTCCTGATCGAGCCGGCGGTCCTGACAAACCGGGAAGATGAAGCATTTCTGGGACAGGAGAAAAACCGGCAGGCCCTGGCCGAGGCAATCTTCCAGGGGCTGATTCGCTACCGGCAGTCGGAGAAACAATGAATAGAACCCAGCGAAAAGTACGTTCTTTTCTCTTCGTCATACTGGCTGCCGTGCTGATCCTTTTCGCTGGGAACCTGCTTCTCCGGCGAACGGAAACACCGCAACATCAAGGACCGGACTGGGCGCAGGTCACCCTTCCCGGATTTTCCCGAATCCTGGCCGGAACACTGAATCAGCCTGTGCGACTCTGGTTCCCAGGGCCGAACCGGGAACTTGCACCGGAAGACCGGACAATCCATGCCTCCGATGATTCCGTCGACGGGATGCGACAAGTCCTGATCCTGCTTCTCGCAGGTCCCTGGACGAAAGGACTGTTTCCTCTGCTCCCCGGAGAGGTCGCTCTGCGGGAACTCTATGACCACCAGGGAATCGTTCTTGTCGATCTCGCCGTTCCACCGGCAGGGGGACCTGCAATGGGCTGTTTTGAGGAAGCCCTCGCCCTGCAATCGATCCAGCGGACGTTGAAAGAGAATTTTCCTGAAGTACAACATATCCGGTTTCTGCTGGATGGGCAGGAGCGGAAGACGCTGGCCGGACATATTGCATTGCCATAACCGGGTCCATTGTGTCCCACATGATCAAGGAGACAAGCGGTGCAACGTTCCATCGGAATTTTTGATTCAGGCGTCGGCGGGCTGACCGTCTTCCATGAATTGATGCACCGCCTTCCGGAGGAGAACCTCATCTATCTCGGGGATACGGCCCGGGTTCCCTACGGGATTAAATCCGCCGAGACCGTCACCCGTTATGCCCTCGAGATTACCGGCTTTCTCATGAAACGGAAGATCAAGATGCTGGTCGTGGCCTGCAATACCGCCTCTTCGGTTGCGCTCCCCGTCCTCCAGGAACGGTTTCCCATTCCCGTTGTCGGGGTGCTGCTTCCCGGTGCCCGGGCGGCTGTCCGTGATTCCAGGGTCCGGAAGGTCGGAGTCATCGGCACGGAATCGACCATTGGGAGCCGTGCTTACGTTCAGGCGATTCACCTCCTGGATCCGGAAGTAGAAGTCCATACCCGGGCCTGCCCCCTCTTTGTCCCCCTCGCGGAGGAGGGGTGGGGAGACCATCCCCTGACCGTTTCAATCGTTCGGGAATATCTCAAGGATTTTCAGGAAACCGGGATCGATACGCTGGTTCTGGGATGCACACACTATCCGATTCTACGGTCCGCTATAGGACGTGTGATGGGAGAAAAAGTCCGGCTTGTCGATTCCGCCACGGAAACCGCTCGTGAAGTTCAGGCCCTTCTCGCATCCCGGGGGCTGCTCAACAAGGGCCGGAGACCCTTGACACGCAGGTATTATGTCACCGACTCACCGGAACGGTTTCGAAAGGTGGGCGAACGCTTCCTGGAACAGAGCTTGTCCAAGGTCGAGCAGGTAGCTCTCTGACAGATAACGATCCGCTTCGTGGACCTGTTCATATAATACGGTGACAATTGAGTGCCGCAGGCTGCGCTTTATTGCTTGTCTGCCGAAAAAACAGGACGGGCGGAAACTTCTTGACTCCGGGGTTCAAAATCATTAGGATAGCCCGGTTTGACTCGACAAACCCTCCGGATCTGATCGATCCGGCGGAGAGAGGAATCAAAGATGATACGAATCGATGGCCGAGCGACGGATGCCATCCGGCCCATGAAGGCCACCCGGAATTATATCCATCATGCCGAAGGATCGGTCCTGATCGAAATGGGTCATACACGGGTAATCTGCACCGCCACAGTGGAAGACCGGGTGCCCCCCTTTCTCAAGGAGAGCGGCCGGGGGTGGATCACGGCGGAATACGCCATGTTGCCGCGGTCGGCCGGAGAACGGATCCGGCGGGAAGCCTCCGCCGGAAGAATCAAGGGACGAACCCATGAAATTCAACGGCTTATCGGTCGCAGTCTCCGCTCCATCGTCGATATGAACATACTGGGTGAACGTTCCATCCTGATCGACTGCGATGTTGTCCAGGCGGACGGCGGCACGCGGACGGCCTCGATTACCGGCGCCTTCATCGCCCTCACGGATGCCCTGGCATGGATGAAACGGGGAGGTCTGATTTCAAAAATGCCGATCCGGGATTATCTGGCTGCGATCAGTGTCGGGATTGTCGATGGCAATGTTCTTCTTGACCTCTGTTACGACGAAGATTCCCGTGCCGATGTGGATATGAATATTGTCATGACCGGGAAAGGGAACTTTGTGGAAATCCAGGGAACGGCGGAAGGGGACCCTTTCCGCCGCGAGGAAATGGATCAGATGATCTCCTATGCCGGTCATGGGGTAAAACAACTCATTGATCTTCAGAGGGAACTCCTGGGAGAGGGGATCGGCATCTGATTCCAGACGCGGATCCGTCACAAAATGATGGACGTAATCGTTGCCTCACGAAATCCGAACAAGGTCGAAGAAATACGGCAAATTCTGACAGGAAGCAATCTCCGGATTATCAGTATGGATGATATCCCTTCCCTGCCGGATGTCCGGGAAGACGGCCTGACCTTCGAAGAGAATGCCCGGAAGAAGGCCCTGGAAATCGCTAAATTGACGGGACGACTCACCCTGGCCGACGATTCCGGCTTGGTCGTGGATGCTCTGAACGGAAGACCCGGTGTCTATTCGGCCCGGTATTCCGACCCGGATGCAACACCGGAGAAGAACAACGCAAAGCTCCTGGAGGAACTCCGTGAGGTCCCGATGAAGCGCCGGACAGCCCGGTTTGTCTGCGTCATTGCCATCGCCCGGCCTTCCGGAAAGGTTGATCTTGCCGAAGGAAGGTGTGAAGGTCTCATTGCAACGGAACTGCGGGGCTCCCAGGGGTTCGGGTATGATCCCCTTTTTGTGATCCCCGAACGGGAGATGTCCTTTGCCGAACTAGGTACGGAAGAGAAGAACAAGATCAGCCACCGCTCCATCGCCCTGCAGAAGGCGGCAAAGATTATTTTAGGACTTCCTGAGCAGGAAAAAGGTTGAAATCGGGAATAAAAATCACTATAATCTTTTCATTGTTCAGGGGGCGGGATCACAACCCGGTTGAAAGGATTACGAATCACGGGGCGTAGCGCAGTCTGGTTAGCGCACCTGCCTTGGGAGCAGGGGGTCGGAGGTTCAAATCCTCTCGCCCCGACCAGATTCTGAAATTTTGCCAAGCAAAATTTCAGCGCCTGTAGCTCAGTTGGATAGAGCAACGGCCTTCTAAGCCGTGGGTCCGGGGTTCGATTCCCTGCAGGCGCGCCAGTTTTTTGGGGAATGAATTGCCGTTGTTGGAAACGACGGTAATTCAATTTTCAAAATGTGGTGGGTGTAGCTCAGTTGGTTAGAGCGCAAGGTTGTGGCCCTTGAGGCCGGGGGTTCGAATCCCCTCACTCACCCCAAATATTTTTTTCTTCGAAAAAAACATGACCCTTTTGCGGAGCAAAAGTTATAAATTTGACGAAGCAAAACTTAGCGCCCGTAGCTCAGTTGGATAGAGCGTCGGACTTCGAATCCGCAGGTCGCAGGTTCGAGTCCTGCCGGGCGCACCATTAATCATTTTATTTCAGATGCTCCGCAACACGGAACATCTGAAATAAAATGATGGGCCGTTAGCTCAGTTGGGAGAGCAGCTGACTCTTAATCAGCGGGTCCGGGGTTCGAGCCCCCGACGGCCCCCCAGAAAATAGAGGACTTACGGAATTTTCCGTAAGTCCTTTTTTCTTTGTGTAGGCGCTGTGCAAGCAATTAATAAAGCTTCTATGCAAGGTTTGGAGAGCTGGTCACATCAGGACGGCCCATCGAGCTTATGAAAAGAACATCTCTCAACTGCCCGGCTAACAATCATTCACGTAACACGATCAAGAAGGCGATCAGCGGTGAGCCCTGGGGGTATAAGGAGCGGTGATCAGACTGCATGACCGTTTCAGTGAGCTCTCTTTAGTTTTTAGGTTTCATTTAACACTTCTAACTTTTCTACAGAGTCAATCGCCAGTTTTTTATTGGCAGGATATTCATTAAACAATTTCCCTGTTTTTGGTTTAGCTCTGCATAGAATTTTAATTCAATTAGGATTTTGTCTTCTGTGATGAAGTCTATATCTGTCGTGTTTTCGTATAGATAATATAATGTTTTCTTACTTTCTCATCAATAGATAAATATAGTTTCCAAAATAGCTACCGAGATCAGAAGCGTAAATCTTCTTGGCTTATAACAATTTCTGCTTTGTTTTGCCCCAACGGGAAAGAACAGGACTTGGCCTTCTCGCCCCCTACACCGCCGTCATCCGGATCGTATTGACACAGAGTTGATCCAGTTCTGCCCGTTCCATAATCCTCCCTTTTGTATCCTTAATTGCAGCATATGAAGCAGAATACCCGAATCTGAATATTACGGAAGGAATATATATACTGCCGAACTGTTTTTTACAAAAGAAGAATCCCGATCCCAGATCTAAAATCCCCCTGCCGGTGATTCCAGATCCGGGATCGAGCAAAAAGAACCCCCCCTCAAAAATCAGGGATCGCTGAACCAGGGTCTATCGGATCAGGCTGGTCATAATAAAATCATTCATCTTCTGCGCACCATGACAGCCGATACAACCAGCCGGCTTTCCCGACTTCAGGATCTTTCCGTTTGCCCCGTACTTCACCCAAAACCAGTCTCCCTTATCGGAATTGTACCCCTTGATCTTGTACATCACAGTAATTGCGGCAAGGGTTGGTCCCGGCATGTAGTTTTCTTTCACGATAATTCCGCCGGCATCGACCACACCCCTCATTCCGTAAACTCCCCGCTGAGCCGTTTTATTCACAAATGTCTGCAGCAGCGCACCATGGGGCTCCCTTCCCTTGTAGAGTCCCGGCCGGTCGGGCCAGTGGACCCAGTTCCAATAAGGAGAAGGACCATGAATATAGGCCCAAAGCGCAGCGGCATCTGCCCCCGGCATGGCCTTTTCCCCCGTCTTCTTATCGTCCGCCATGGCCGTGACGGCCACCATCAAAAAGAGTCCCAACAACACCCACATCAACATCCCTGTTCTCTTCATGGCAAAGCCCTCCTGTAGTAATGTTGCAAGTTCCCTGGGCAGAGACTTGTATACATTCAGACTTAAGCCGACTTTGCCGAATTTGTCAAATCGACGGCAACGTAGCGGAACGCTCTTTTCCTTCTCTCCCTATAGCACATTGGGGGTCACATTGGGGGTCACACATTGGGGGTCCACATTGGGGGTCAGGTCTTTAATCTTGAGTCTGAATCACCG
>JAADIO010000037.1 GCA_013151235.1 Deltaproteobacteria bacterium
CAGAAGTGTTATGTAAGAAGGAGACTTTACGAAGTTCTGAAACACCAGACATACTGGCCGTCACCGTCACCTTCTACCTTAGTTATGTAAGAAGGAGACTTTACGAAGTTCTGAAACAATTGGCTTTTGGCAGGGATTCGCCGGCAGTGCCACCCAAGGTTATGTAAGAAGGAGACTTTACGAAGTTCTGAAACCCCCTGAGCGTCACTGTTTCGCCCACCTTGTGCCGAGTTATGTAAGAAGGAGACTTTACGAAGTTCTGAAACATTTGTTTGGGAGGATTATATGAGCCCTCAGATCTTTAAAGTTATGTAAGAAGGAGACTTTACGAAGTTCTGAAACGAAACATTGTTTTGGCGTATTTTTTCGCTATTTTTTCTGTTATGTAAGAAGGAGACTTTACGAAGTTCTGAAACGTTTCAAATTATTGTCAAAAAGACAATAGAGCAGGGGAGTTATGTAAGAAGGAGACTTTACGAAGTTCTGAAACACCTTTTTGGCGCAGGTGGTGCTTCAGAAACTTGATGTTATGTAAGAAGGAGACTTTACGAAGTTCTGAAACGGAAACATAATCCAGTGGTTGGTCATCTCCCCAGCTTTGGTTATGTAAGAAGGAGACTTTACGAAGTTCTGTTCAGTATTCTCCGTACAATTTAAAGAAGAAAAATGTCTTAGTGGCTCTTGTTCGTAAGCGCAGTGTTGTGTAGGTGCACAGAACGGCCTCTTTTTGTTTCCATTCCTGTCGTTCTACATATCACATATAGCAGGTTTTTTATCCCTTTTCCCCCGATAAAACCCTCCACTGTGTGTTTCAATCATCCCTGTTTCGTGTAATTCTTCTGCGGTGTACGTATCAATGTCCTTTTTCTCATGCAGGCAGGATGGGAACGCAAGGGGAGAGGGCGCCAATTTTTGTAACTGCAGGGCGATTGCGTCATGCAGTGCAAACAGTGTAAAGGAGGAGGTCCATGAAAAAGTTTTATCTGTTCGGGTTGATACTGGGATCCGCCGTTATCATGTCCTGCGCTCCTGTGACGGTTTCGAAGTGCAGAACGGACTACACCTACGACGGCGATAAGGTCCAGAGTGAGTACCGGGAGTGCATTACCCAGACGCCGGAAAAGATGCCGCCGATTCACCTGAAGCATCAGGAACTTTATGAATAGTTGGTGGTCTTTCAGGGGAAAGGGGGTGATCCTTTCTGAATCCCCCTTGGTCCCCCTTCAGCGAAGGGGGAGGTGGTTTAAGGAGAGATTGATATGAAAAACGTGCTTGTGATCCTGCTGGTCCCATTGTTGTTCTGTGCCTGCGCGACGGCGGGGAAAGAGATCGACCTGACCACGGTCCACGACAAAATCAGCGTGAACCAATCGACGAAGGAAGACGTCCGGGCACTCTTTGGAGAGCCCCTTTCGAAGAGTTTTGATGCCGAGAATGAAAGCGAGATCTGGCACTATGCCTATGTGAAAAAGAATATCACCGGGGCCGGCCTGATCGAGCACACCTTCCGGATCGGATCGGAATGGAAGACGAAGACCTCGGTCGTTGATTTCTATTTCCGGAAGGGTGTCGTTGTCGACATCAAGAGCGAAAGCTCGCAGACGAAGAAATTCCATCTCCAATAATCCGCATCTGAAGCGATTACTCCGGTTTATCCCTCGCCCACACGGGTATTCCAGGGGCGGATCCTGATCCCTGGAATACCCGGAGACAACTCTTTTCTCCATTCATATCCCGGATTTTCAGATTGATCTTTGCTCTCCGGTTTTCCCCGGAAAATTTTCGCGGGGAGAAACAAAAGTCCTCTTTTCCCCGTCTTTATATCAAGAATTTCATGATTCATTTTGCAGGTGGCACTGGACGTATCAAGGTTCATGGCCGGGGTGATTGCATTTCGAAAGTAGAGATCGGAACCCTGTCTGTGTCTTATCCCAACGAAAAGGAGGTGAGTACGCTTATACGGTTTGTCCCATTTGGGACTTGTGTGTTTAATTAAAACGAAGAAACAGAAAGGACGATGTTATGAAGACACTGTGGATTGCAGTACTCTTTCTCTTCGGAAGCGTTACAATGGCGAATGCCGTACCTCTGGCAGGCGGGCTGGGTGGAACGGCAGGCTACGGCGAGCATCAGCTTGCCGACAACGATGACGGATCGACGTCTTTCATAGATCTTTCATCGGTTTTCGATAACGGCATGAATTTCTACGGAACGACCTATACCGGGCTTTACCTCAACAACAATGGTAATGTGACGTTCTCTGCCCCGTTGTCTACGTATACTCCATACAGTATGACGGGATCGACCGCCAACCCGATTATTGCTCCTTTCTTTGCGGATGTCGATACAAGGGGAAGTGGAGACGTCTATTGGGACGAAGATACGGTGAACGGCATTTTTACGGCCACATGGAATGCCGTTGGTTATTTTTCGTACCATACAAATCCTCTGGATTCGTTCCAGTTACGGTTGATCGATCAGGGTGGCGGCGACTTTGGCATCGAATTCAGATATGCCTCCCTGGGATGGACCGTAGGGGATGTGAGTGGCACGGCGTATGCCAGGGCCGGCTACAATTCCGGCAATGGGACCGATTATTACGAGCTGCCGGAATCAGGGAATAATGCCGCCATGCTCGATCTGGTCAACAGGAGCAATGCCGGGACGGATGGTCTGTTTCAATGGCAGGTCAGAAACGGCAACCCGGCGCCGGTCCCCGAACCGGGCTCTATGGCTCTGATGAGCATCGGCCTCGCCGGCCTCTTCTCCCTCCGCAGGCGGCAGGCTGCCTGATCCCTTCGGACCGGGGTTCACAGTCGCAAACGGACCGGCATCTCCGGATGCCGGTCCTTCCTGAACCCTGCGTCAAATGAGCCCCCGGTTTTTCAGGGTATGACCCTTTCCGGGGGGGCGATTCCTTCCAGTTCCTCCATTGTGAATTACGAATCAAAATGTTTTCTCTCATTTCAGCCCCTTTCCCGGAGCCGGGAACGCCCTGTATCCATCCCTCTGTTCCGGCAGCGTAATCCTTTATGAGAAAGATTTTGAAAAAGATGACGGGTTATGATAAATAATGTTATCTTTCTGTTGACGGCAGGCCGGTCATTGTCGGCGGAGGATAGGATAAGAGTAAGCTTGGTTATCGTTTTGAAGGATGTGTAGTGGAGCCGATTTTATGTTCTCCATAGAGAAGCTGGACGCGCATCATATCCTTGCCCAGATCGGCGAGGATGTAACGGTCATGGCCTCCGAGGGACGTCTCCCAGCTTTTTTCGGGAGGGAGGAGGAGCTTGCCCGGATGGTCAAGATCCTCGGGCGGAGGCGGAAGTGCAATCCCCTGATCCTGGGGGGGGCCGGTGTCGGGAAGTCTTCCCTTTGTTATGCCCTGGCCGACCGGATCGTGAAGGGGAAGGTTCCTCCCTGGCTGGTTGGCCGCAAGGTGATCCGGACGAGCTTCTTCGAGATATGGGGTTCTCTTCTCCATTCGGATGAGGCCTTTGCCGAATATGCAAGGATCCTCAAAAATGTGCTGAAGCAGTGCCGGGAGAATCCGGTTATCCTCTTCATGGACGAGTTCCATACCCTGGTGAACTTTCCCGTCAGCTCCAATGTGATCAAGCCCGCTTTGGCCGACGGTTCCCTCCACATGATCGCTGCGACGACCCTTCGTGAGTACCGGCGAGATCTTGAAGGGGACGAGGCGCTGACCCGCCGTTTTGTTCCGATCATGCTGGATGAACCTTCTCCGGCGGAGACCCGGAGGATTCTTTCTTCTTTGAAGAAAAGTTATGAAGAAGACTATCCGGTTTCCATCGGGGATGATTTTGTGGACGAGGTGGTGGATCTGACGGAGACCTATCTGCCGGGGCGCAACCAGCCGGACAAGTCGATCGATCTTCTCGAACTCTCCTGTATAGAGACGGTCTATGATCGTTTGAATGGAGGGGGTGGCGGGGAGCGGATGTCTGTGACCGAGGATACGGCACACCGGGTGATTTCATCAATGACGGGGATCCCGGAGGAGATCGTGGCGGGGAAGATGGACCGTCTCGAAAGTTTGACGAAGCTGCTGTCGGATCGTTACTCCGGGCAGGAGGAGGCCTTGAAGCCTATCGCTTTTCGCCTGGCTTTGACCAAGTCGCGGGTGGGAATCGACGCGCACCGGCCCGACGGCATCTTCCTCGTGGCCGGTGAACGGGGCTCGGGAAAAACGGAACTGGCAAGAACTGTAGTTGATTTTCTCTCAGAGGACCCGGAAGAGGATTTCCTCTCCATCGATATGGAGGTCTATGGTGACTTTCATTCCTTCGTAATGTTGATGGGAGGAGGTCCGGGGCGGTCTTCTCTCCTGAGCGAATTTGTCCGGAACCGGCCGACCGGTGTGATCCTTCTCAGAAATTTCGACCGGGCGGACAAAAAGGTCCTGTCGATTCTTCGCCAGATCTTTGAAACCGGGAAAGGACGGGATTACCAGGGGAAAGAGCTAGTTTTCGATCATGTGACCTTTTTCCTGACGACGAGGGTCGGTTTCGAGGAGAAAAAGCCGATCGGAATTGTTTCAGAGTGTGAAAATGTGGCGTGGGAACAACAGGAAGATGCCGTGCTGGATGGACTTGGTGAGGTCTTTCCGGAGGATTTTCTTTCTTCCGTGGATGAGCTGATCGTGCTGAAACCGGTTTGCGAAGAGATGATTCGCTCCCTTCTGGATAGGAAGATAGAGGCCTGGTCCCGCCAGGTCGGAAAGACCCTTCGAATTGAACAGCTTTTGAAAGACCTTCTTCTGGAAATCCTCGTCAAGGAAGAGTCTCCCGCTCATGCTCTTTCCCGCGTATTCGACCGGGAAGTGGGAGAGGACCTTCTGCGATTGCGGAGAAGCCGGGAGTGGGAGGAACTCGAATCGGTGGAGTTGAAGCGGGACGGTGAGGCTTAGCACGGGCTGGACGATTTGTGAAGATTATGGCAGGGAAACAAAAAAAACGGGATCAACGTCTATTGGAAGAAGACCTGCAACTCGTCCGGAATATGACGGATGAAAACAAAGAGGTCCGGGAAGAAGGATGGCGGATATTCTATGAACGGTATTATGCTGTACTGGAACGTAAAATTATCAGCTCGCTTCGGAATGGATATATGGTTGATAAGGCCTGGGACTCTTTTCTTGACCGGATCATGAGAAATGACTTTGAGAATCTCAGAAAGTATGAAGGCAGGGGGTCGCTGGCAAGCTGGCTGTATCAAAGTCTGGCTTGGGCGATGAAGGATGTTCTCAGAAAAGAGGGAAAACTGTCGGCAGGGTCGGTCTCTTTTGAGGATGTGCAAAAGGTGATTCCGGAGGATACCGCAAAGGATGGTCATATTGACGAGGATGCTGTGATGGCGAAGGATGCCGGCCGATCTTCTCAGAGGAGGCCTGAGCCTGAGTGTGGACCCAATCAGGGAAATGATCTGGAGAATGATTTGCGTGTTGCCTTCAGTCAACTTCCTGATATGGAGCGGTGGGTTTTTTCCCTTCGTCATTATGATGTGCTCGGGTTTCCTGAGGATGAGATCAGAAAGCTGGCTCAGTATATAAATCGCGATGCTGTTGAGGTGGCAGCGATGATTGATGATATTTTCCTCGACGGGGACCTCCTTTCCGGAAAACGAGAAAATGTAATGAAAGCGGAGGAAAAAGCGGTCCGTGATTTTTCTCGTCGGTTGGCTGCGGAATCGGAGCGATACATCGAATTGGAAGTTGAGGAGACTCCAGCACCGGACAATGAAGTGAAGACTGAAAACAAGTCGCAATCCGGGAAGAAAAGAGTGCCGGCCCTGATCAAAACACCTTACGATGTGATCAGTGGAATCCTCCAGGGAAGGAATGTGTCAACATTGCACGGTGATGTACGAAAGGCGAAAAATAGACTGAAACAGTTTCTGCAGGAAGAGGGATATAACATTTAGAGAGTCTGCCATGATCAGAGAATATGAACCACCGGAACATCCTTCCCGAAAGTCTTGGGAAGAATTTATCGAGAGGGAAGGATATCTGGAGGAGAACTCTCAAGAGATGATGCACATCCAGGAGTGTCGGGTGTGCCGTGAAAGGGTTTCCCAAATCCTTGAAGGGGATCGTTTTCTCCTGGACCGGCTTGCAGATGCCCTCCATCCTGAAAGGATGATCGATCCGGAAAAGGGGGAAACCTGTTTCGAAACGAAAGATCTATGGGACTATACGGCCTGGCGATTATCCCGGGATGCCGGGGATGAGAGAGCCGATTCCTCACCGGAGAAATATAGTTTTTTTGATGATCATATCAATGAATGTGATCGTTGTCTGAAAGAATTTCGAAGAATCCGTAAGATCCAGAGCCGACTCAGGAATTCCTGATCCTTCCCTTTCCTTGCAGGGGGCCTTACGGCTTCCTGCTTCTTGTCATGATTTTCTGCTCCAAAAGGCCCCAATCGGGGTCTTTTTTTTCTTCTGAAAAAATCTTCCGTGAAACATTTTCATTCTTTTGCACGTCTTACGAATGAATTCGTGAGTGTCCAGAAACGAAAATGCCATTTATAGCCGATATTGTGACCAATCAAAGAAGGAGGAGCCGTCCATCGTGAGTTTATCGGAATATCTCGATCTATATAATCCTTATGGAGATTTTGTGGATGAGGAGGATTGCGTGCTTCGGGATTTCGGGGAACGGTTGCGCATACTGCGCAAAAAACGGTGTCTGACGCAGCAGATGTTAGGGGAACGGGCCGGGGTTTCCTACAAGTACCTGGGAGAGATCGAGCGGGGAGAGAAGAACCCTTCCGTGACGATTCTCTTCAAACTGGCGGCGGCGCTGGAAGTGAATCCGGCCGAACTGGTCTGCGTCCTCGACGGAGGCTGTGCCGACTGTCATTATTCACGGGTGCAGTTGCGGCGGGTCAACGAGATCCTGATGGAACGGGATCCCGAGACGTTGAAGCGGATCGTCCGGGTCTTGACGGTCTGGTTCGGGGAGGAGAGATGAAAAAATTTGTTTTTGTGGTGCATCCCCGGAATTATGAGGATGTGGTGCGAGTATTTCCGTTTTTCAGGTATCTTCCGGAAAAGGCGGTTGTACGGGGAATCCGCCTGACCCGTCCCTTTCCCCGGTTATGGCTCTGTTCCTCCTTCGATGTGCTGGGGAAGGTGAGAGGGCATATCCTTGCTGCTCCCCTGACGGCGGAACAGATGCTGACCCGGAATCTGCGGGAGGTTCGGAGGGTGATTCTCCATACCGTCCTCTATGCTCAGGAAAAACTGCGGGCGGAGGTGATCGGGCTCGGGGCGCTCACCGCCTCAGTGACGAACGGCGGAAAGTGGCTGGCGAAGCGTTCGGAGGTCCGGGCAGCGGTCACCCACGGTGATACCTTCGCCGTGGCGGTCGCCATGGAAGGAATCGGGGCAATCCTCCGGAAGAAGAGGGGGGCCGTCGCTGTGACGGGCGCGACCGGGATTATAGGCAGCGCCCTCGCCCGGCTCCTTGCAAAGAAGGACCGTCCTCTCATTCTCCTCGGACGCAACCGGCGAAAGCTCAAGAGCCTGGCCGCCGGACTCAACGGCGTCCGGAACCTGACAATCTCCACCGATCTTGCTGTTTGCCGGGGGGCGGAGATTGTGGTCGCCGCCACCTCTCATTCGGATACGATCCTGAAGGGGGAACACCTGCGGAAGGGGGCGGTGATCTACGACGTCTGTCAACCCGAAGCGGTTTCGTTGGTACTCCTCCGAAAGAGGCCGGACCTCGTCCGGATCGACGGCTCCCTTGCCGCCATTCCCGGGGTTGACCCCGGCTTTGCGATGGGACCGCCGAAGGGTACGACTTTTGCCTGTCTGGCGGAGACCATGCTCCATGCGCTGGAGGGGAAACGGGAAGACCGCGTCGGGCCGATCGATGCGACCCATATCGATAATCTCCGGACGGCAGGGAAGAAGTACGGTTTTGTACATGCGCCGTTTACCTGTTTTGGCCGGCCCTTGAATGGGAAGCTACATTAGATTTCCTTCGGTAGGTGTGTTTCCTGAAAGGAGGGATCGGGATGGATGTGTAACCTGCCGGATTTTTACGGAGGTGCAGGTTGGAGAAATGGATGATCGGGGAGCCGACGGGGATGATCACGGTCCAAACGTCCGCGACAGGAGGAAAATGATGAGCAAAGAGGAATCATCAAAGAACCACAAGGATCTAAAGGAACATGGGATCATCTATCTTGCCGGCGGCATTGACGAAAGCCTTTCGGAGAATGTGTGCAAGGAAATCATCGAATACAATATTTCCGGGAAAGTCGAGTGTATCCAGATGATTATCAACTCCCACGGCGGCAGTTGTACGGATGGATTCGCCATTATCGATATCATGGAGTGGTCCCGCCTTCCTGTCTATACAACCGGGATCGGTATGATCTGTTCCATGGCTCTGCTGATTTTCATGACAGGGGCTAAAGGGCGGCGGGTCATTACTCCCAGGACCTCCATATTGTCTCACAGGTATTCAACCAAGACGCAGGGAAACCACAGCCAGTTGCTGGCGGATCGGAAAGAGCAGGATCTGATGCATGAGCGGGTTGTGGATCATTATCTCCACAACACCCATATTGATACGAGAGAGAAATTGGAGGGATATCTCCTCCGGGATGTGGATACCTGGCTTTCAACCGGGGAGGCGCTTGAATACGGCATCGCTGACATCGTAGAGCCGTTGAGCCGGGACGGGCTTGAAATAAAAATGAAAAAGAAGACTTCCGGGAAGAAAAAGAAAGACAGGAAAGATACGGATAAAACACCGGTCTTGTTCGGAAGGCAGGTGCTGGGTTAGATCCGGGATGTTTGCCTTACAGAAAACTGACTGACGTGGAGGTGCGGGTGGAAGAAAAAGTGAGAACGTTATTCCGTGAAATCGAGTGTTGCCGTGATGCATTCATGGACTGCGAGAGGATGTCTCAGGATCTTCCCATTCATGCAGTAAAGGGGTATGTCGACTGGGTGCTGGAGGGACTTCTCGATGTCTGTGGCGATTATGAGAGAAAGTACGGCAGGAATGTTGTGCAACTGGAGGTGGTCCGGGAACGATTTCAGAAAGAATTCTTCTCAATCGATGCGATAGGCCGGAGTCCTTTCCTGCGGCAGTGCTTCCTCAAGCCCTATGGTTATTCCGGTGATTTCAGAACGATCGACATGATCTACCGGAACCGGCCTGCTCCGGATGGTGTGGTAACCCATGTGGAACGCTTCGCATATGATGCACCTGCCTGCCGTGCCGTACGGAACCGCAAAGAGTTTCTGAAAGAGAAAGTCCGGGAAGAAAAGTGCATGAAGAGGGAACTTTCGATCTTGAATCTCGCATCAGGGCCTGCTCGTGAGATCGCCGAGCTGGCCGAAGAAGGGACCCTGGATGAGAACTGCCGGGTGATCAACATCGACCATGAACCGGAGGCTCATGACTATGCCATGGGACTTCTGAACGGGGTGACGAAACAGACCGGGATAGACTACATTGTGGAAGACGCCTATCGTTTCTCCCTGCGGAAGGACAACCTCGACCGCTACGGCGCACAGGACCTGATCCTCTGCGCCGGACTCTTCGACTATCTCGATGATGCCTGGGCCGTCCGGGTGTTGCGTGCGCTTTTTGCGCTTCTCCGGGAAGACGGGATTCTGATCGTCGGGAATTTCAGTCATGAAAATCCGTCGAGGACACTCATGGAGTGGTTCGCCGATTGGAAACTGATCCACCGTGATGAAGAGACCTTTGCCGGGCTCTTTCGAAAGGCCGGGATCACCGATATGGTCATTGAAAAGGAGTCTCTCGGGGTCAACCTCTTCGGTGTCGCGGGAAAAGGCTCAACCGTGAAACCTTTTCCGGATGATGCCGCTTGAGGGTATCTATAACGATCAACATTTCCAATGAAACTGCTTGGAAGCAGGGAGGCGGCCGGTGGAACGAAGCAATCCGCAACAATCCATTTTACGGATTCTGTTCGTGGAGGACAACCTGGAGCGGGAGAAGATCTTCCGTTCATGGCTGCCGGATGACATTTTGCCCGTCTTCGCCGTCAGCGCCGGACAGGCCCTCGGGGTGATCCGGCGGGACCGGGGACGGGTCTACGCCGGAATCGCCCTCGATTTTGATCTGCCGGAAAGAGCCCGGACCAGTGATGACAAGTACCGAAGCGGCCGGGATGTGATGAAGGCGATCATGCAGTTTATCCATAAAGATACGGCGATCCTTGTTCACTCCATGAATTCGAGCCAGTCTGTTTCCGTGGCGAATACCCTCTCCGGCGCCGGATTTGCCGTGGACCGAATCCCCATGGCCTTGCTGACCCGGGGACGGTTCCATGACTGGATTGATTATGCCAGGGAGATCTGGTCGGACCGGCAGGAGGGGGAATGAAGAAGAGAAGATGGGAATTTTCGGGCTGGCCGGCATCGGCGCGACGATGTAAACGATTTTTTCTGACGGATCCGTCGCAGGGAAGGTGCGGGAGGCCCGGACCCGGAACCGTCCGGAAGAGGGGATGGCTGTCGTCTTTCAGACGGCTGACGGTTCCCGGACCGTGATTGATTGCAGAGGAGGATTGTCGTGAAGGAACTGTACGGAACATTTTCCGAATGGCTCGATATTGTTGATGACCGGGACCGGGTCGTCGGACGGATGAGGCGGGCGGAAGTCTATCGATTCGGCCTGACGAATTTCCGGGTTGTCAATGCATTTCTGGAAAACGCCGAAGGGAAGCTCTGGATCCCCCGCCGGACGGCAGAGAAGAAACTGATCCCCCTGGGTCTCGATACGAGTATGGGGGGCCATGTTAAGAGTGGTGAGACCTATGAGGAGGCCTTTGCCCGGGAGTTACAGGAGGAACTCGGTCTGGAGTTGATGAACGTCAATTGGAACGAGATCGGCTATCTTTCTCCCCACATGGACGGAGTCACTGCCTTCATGAAAGTTTACCGTATTGAGATGGACAGCACACCCCCCTATAATCGTCATGACTTTATCGAAGCCTTCTGGCTGACCCCGAAGGAAATCCGGAAGAAACTCAACGAGGGGGATTGCGGCAAGGATGATCTTTCACGGCTACTGGACCGGTTTTATGGAGATTGAGAGGATTTCAAAAGGGATCATCGAATAGATTGAGTCATTGGCATTTCTGCAAAGAATAATCAGATGAGATGCCCCGATGGGGAGAAGTCGGGTCGCGTGTTCGCAGAGTCTGTTTCAATCACCCGGGGAAAGGTTTTGGCTTTTTCCGTGTCTTGAAGACCTTCAATGCGTCGCTCTGGAAAATGGATCCTCGACAGGAGGATTCCGCCTATATAAGCGTCTTCTTTCGAGATGACAAGCTTCCAAGGCTTGGAGGTGTGTAAATATTTTCCACAATCGTGCAAAACTTTTCACAATAGTGGAAAATGTTTTCCCTCTCCACCGACATAACGGTCTTGCCTGGAGCCTTCATTTCAGGCAAAAAACCCGCTTTTATAAAGGGTTATCTCTTTTATGGGCCTTTCAGAGAAAAAGAGGTATAAATATTGCTTGTAATTGAAGGGGGGGTATGACTTAATCCTTTACAAGGAAAATTACGGAAAAGGGGGGGCGAGGAGGAAGAGCCATGAAAAAGATTATCGGAGTTATTGTTGCGTTTGTTGTTTTGTGCCTCTTTTCTGCCGTTTGGCAGGCGGAGGCGATCCCGTTCCCGGGGTTATTGAAGTTCAACGGTACCAACACTTGGTGGTGCCAGGAC
>JAADIO010000038.1 GCA_013151235.1 Deltaproteobacteria bacterium
TGGCGGGGGTGGTCTATCCTTCCATCGACGTCAAGAGTCGTTCATCAAAAAAACTCTGCCGGATGGTGGTCCAAAAAATCGGCGAGGCCGATCTCGGCTGCGTCGGATTTCACCCCCCCAGCGCCGTCTTCTATATCGACCGGGAAAGGGAATATCCCCTCTTCGATTTCAAGCGGGATCTTGCGGCGGGGATCGCTTTCCTCAAGCGGCCGGAGAAGGTCTATTGCCTCATGGACCGGAAGATCTATGAGAAAAACCGGGACCGCCTCGATCCGGTCAGCCGGGAGGTTCTCCTCCCCGGTTTCCCCGGAAAGGGGTGGAAGTGGGACGTGGTCTTCCTGACGAACAGAGCGGCTCAAGGAACGGAAGAAAAGACAACCCCCTCTCAGTCCACTCAGGGGCAGGGAGGGATTGCGGCGCCGCGAATGATCTGAGGCTCTCCCCCTTTTTCCCGTAAGAGGAGACTTGTAAGGAACACAGGAACAGGGAAGTTCTGAGGACATACAGCAATGACAGCACAGGATGAATCGAACCGGCCGGACCGTCTCACATTCCTCCCCTTCTCCCTCCCCTCGATCGGGGAGGAGGAGATCGCCGAGGTGGTCGATTCCCTCCGCTCGGGCTGGATCACGACCGGTCCCAAGACGGAGCGGTTCGAAAAGGAATTCGCCGACTACGTCGGCGCCAAATACGCCGTGGGACTCTCGTCGGCCACAGCAGGGCTCCATCTCTCCCTGAAGGCCCTCGGTGTCGGTCCGGGAGACGAGGTGATCACCACCCCCATGACCTTCGCCGCGACCGTGAACATGATCGTCGCCAACGGAGCGACGCCGGTCTTCGCCGACATCGACCCTCAAACCCTGCAGATCGACCCCGTAGAGGTGGAAAAGAAGGTCACGGAGAAGACGAAGGCAATCGTCCCGGTTCACTTCGCCGGTCAGCCGGTCGATCTCGATGCCATCCATACCATTGCCAAGATCCACCATCTGACCGTCCTGGAGGACGCCGCCCATGCCGTAGGGACCGAATATAAAGGAAAGCGGATCGGGGCCTTAAGTGAACTCTCCGTATTTTCCTTCCACCCGATCAAGAACATCACCACCGGCGAGGGGGGGATGGTCACGACGAACGACGAGGCCCTGGCGGAACGGGTCCGTCTCCTCAAGTTCCACGGGATCTCCAAAGACGCCTGGAAACGGTACGACGAGAAAGGAACCCCCCACTACGACGTCCTCGATGTCGGCTTCAAGTACAACATGATGGATCTCCAGGCGGCCCTCGGCATCCACCAGCTGAAAAAGGCCGATGCCTTCAACGCCCGGCGGAGCGAGATGGCCGCCCGCTACAACGAGGCCTTCGCCGCTCTCGAGGGGATCGACCTGCCCGGAGAGGTCGCCTGGCCCCACAGGCACGCCTGGCACCTCTACGTGATCTTCGTCCGCCCCGACCGGCTGGGCCTCGACCGGGACGGGTTCATGGCCGCCCTGAAGGAGGCGAAGATCGGAACGGGGATCCACTTCATCGCCGTCCACCTACACCGATATTACCGGGAGCACTTTGCCTTCCGCCGTGGGGACCTTCCCCATGCCGAATCTATCTCCGACCGGATCCTGTCGCTTCCCCTCTTTCCGGGGATGACCGGCCGGGACCAGGAGGACGTCATTCGTGCGGTCCGGAAAATCTGTCAAGAGCATAGGAGAGGTTCATGAGCCCAACCCCCTACATCTCCGTCGTGGTCCCCGTCTATAACGAAGAGGCGACTCTCGATAAACTCTTCGCCCGGCTCTATCCGGTCCTTGCCGGAATGAACAAACCCTTCGAGATCATCTTCGTCGACGACGGGAGCCGGGACCGTTCCCTTGCTATCCTCCGGGAGTTCTATGACCGGCATCCCGGGGAGATCGTCATCATAGAATTCAACGGCAACTTCGGCCAGCACATGGCGATCATCTCGGCCTTCGAACGGTGCCGCGGGGAGATCATCATCACCATCGACGCCGACCTCCAGAACCCCCCCGAGGAGATCCCCCGCCTTGTGGAGACCATGGAGCAGGGCTACGACGCCGTCGGGGGATACCGCAGGGAACGCAAGGACACCCTCTTCCGGCGCGGCTCTTCCTGGGCCGTCAACAAGATCACAAGCCGGATCACCGGGATCGAGCTGAAGGATTACGGCTGCATGCTGCGGGCCTATCACCGCAGCATCATCGACAGCATTAACCGGTGCCAGGAGAACACGACCTTCATCCCGGCGCTCGCCCACTCCTTCGCAAGCAACCCAACAGAGATCGAGGTCGGCCACGAGGAACGGACGGCGGGGGATTCGAAGTACACCCTGTACAAGCTGCTCCGCCTCAACTTCGACCTCATGACCGGATTTTCCGTTGTACCGCTCCAGATCTTCACGGTTCTCGGTTTCCTGATCGCCTTCTTCAGCTTCGCATTCGGAATCTTCCTCGCCTTCCGCCGGCTGATCATCGGCCCCGAGGCGCAGGGACTCTTCACCCTCTTCGATATCCTCTTCTTCATGGTGGGAATCCTCATGTTCGGCGTGGGGATCCTCGGTGAATACGTAGGAAGGATCTACCAGGAGGTGCGGGAACGGCCCCGCTTCGTGATCCGGAAGACCTACGGGCTGGAGGAGTAATGCGGGCCGTCGTCTTCGGATACCACAATCTCGGTCATGACTGCCTCGAGGTCCTGATCGAATCAGGCGTCGACGTGGCCGCGCTGATCACCCACGAGGACGACCCTAAGGAGGAGATCTATTTCCGGACCCCCTTCAGCCTGGCCCGCGGGCATGACATCCCCGTCCGGACACCGACGGCATCGGAGCTTTCCACCCCGTGGTTCGTCAACTGGATCCGGAGTCTTTCGCCGGAGATCCTCTTTTCCTTCTACTACCGCCACATGATCCCGGAGGCGCTCCTTGCAATCCCGACGCGGGGGGCGATGAACATGCACGGATCGCTCCTGCCGAAGTACCGCGGGCGCTGCCCCGTAAACTGGGTGATCATAAACGGCGAGGAGGAGACGGGGGTAACCCTCCATTACATGGTCGGGGCTCCCGACGCAGGAGACATCGTGGGACAGGAGAGGGTCGCCATTGCCGACGACGACACCGCCGGGACCCTCATGGAGAAGATCAACGGGGCGGGCGTGGCCCTATTCCGCAGGCTCCTCCCCGCGATCCTGGAAGGCACCGCTCCCCGGATCCCCCAGGACGAAAGCCGGGCAAGCTACTTCAGCGGACGGCGGCCCGGGGACGGCCGGATCGACTGGAAGCAGCCTGCAGCAAAGATCCACAACCTCGTCCGGGCTGTAACGCACCCTTACCCGGGCGCCTTCACCGAATCGGGCGGAAAGAAACTCTTTGTCTGG
Source organism: Deltaproteobacteria bacterium (assembly GCA_013151235.1). Taxonomy (NCBI): domain Bacteria; kingdom Pseudomonadati; phylum Myxococcota; class Myxococcia; species Deltaproteobacteria bacterium. Next base: position 3,382 of record JAADIO010000038.1, read on the forward strand.
GAGAGCCGGGTGGAAGAAGGGGGAACCGGCGAACCGGGGGAGATCCTCTCCACCACGCCCCTGACCGTGGCCGCGGGATCGGGCGCCCTGGCACTCCTCGAAGTCCAGCGGGAAGGGGAAGAGGAGATGGAGGGGACGATCTTTGCAAAACGCCACGGCCTGAAAGAGGGGAATCGATTGTGAAGCAAAGCCTTTAACCACGGGGAAAGCGAAAGCTGAAACCGGCCTCTCGCCAAGAACGCAAAGAGCGCGAAGAAAAGCAAAGGCAATCACCATGAAGTACATGAAGAAAGAAACGGCACACCCCCCTCGGTCCCCCTTGCAGAATGGGGAGGCCGGCGGTCCCTTGATGATCGGTGTGCTATCTTCCCCCCTTTCGAACAAAGGGGCTGGGGGGAATTTGAAAAGTCAAAGACGAAAAGGAGCTCAGAATGAAGGTTTTAATCTTGGGTGTCAACGGTTTCATCGGTAACAGCCTCACCCGCAGGATCATGGAGACCACCGGCTGGGAGGTCTACGGGATGGACATGGCGGCGGACAAGCTGGAGCACTCCATGGATAATCCCCGCTTCCATTTCGTCGAGGGGGACATCTCAATCAACAAGGAGTGGATCGAATACCACATCAAGAAGAGCGACGTGGTCCTTCCCCTGGTCGCCATCGCCACGCCGGCCTCCTACGTGAAGGATCCCCTCTCCGTTTTCGAACTCGATTTCGAGGAGAACCTCCGGATCGTCCGGCAGTGCGTAAAGTACGGCAAACGGGTGATCTTCCCCTCCACCTCCGAGGTCTACGGGATGTGTACCGATTCCGAATTCGACCCGGAGACGAGCCGGCTGGTCCTGGGGCCGATCCACAAGGAACGGTGGATCTACAGCTGCAGCAAGCAGCTAATGGACCGGGTCATCTGGGCCTACGGCAGGTCGGGCCTGCGGTTCACCCTGATTCGTCCCTTCAACTGGATCGGTCCTAAGCTCGACCGGATCACCGTCGGCAAGGAAGGGAGTTCCCGGGTCCTGACCCAGTTCCTGGGCAACATCCTCGCGGGGGAACCGATCAAGCTCGTCGACGGCGGGAAGCAGAGCCGCTCCTTCACCTATATCGACGACGGGATCGACTGCCTCATGAAGATCATCGAGAACAAAGGCGATGTCTGCCAGAAGCAGATCTTCAATATCGGCAACCCCGCCAACGACCTGACCATCCGGGACCTCGCCGTCATGCTCCGGGAGATGGTGATGGAGTATCCCGACTACCGGGAGCGCGCCGAGGCGACGGAGATCATCGAGGTCAGCTCCGGTGAATACTACGGGAAAGGGTACGAAGATATCCTCACACGGGTCCCTTCCATCGCAAAGGCGAAGGAACTCCTCGGGTGGGAGCCTAAAACCGACCTGAAAACCGCCCTCAAAAAGACCCTCGACTACTACCTGGTCGAGGCGAGGGACGAGGCCCTCCTCTAAAATCCGGAGGGGTGGAGATCTGCACTGATGATGTCCGAAAAGATCCGCGCCCGCCGAGGCGAAGGCCTTCTCCTCCTTCTCCTTGTTGCGGCCGCGGCCTTTCTCTATCTTCACGGCCTCGGCGCCCGGTCCCTCTGGGGCTCCGAGGGACGGTGGGCGGAGATCGCCCGCGAGATGAAAGCACGTTCCGACTACCGGGTCCCGCGGATCAACGGGACCCCTTACCGGGACAAGCCGCTGCTGAGCTATTACATGATCACCGCCCTTACCCCCTTTACGGGAGGGAAGGTGACGGAGACAACGGCACGGCTTCCCTCGGCGCTGGCGGCGCTAACGGCGGTATTTCTCCTTTACCTCCTGGGAAGGCGGCTCTACGATCCGGCGGCGGCCCTTCTCTCCTCCTCCGTCCTGGCCACCTCCTTCTACCTGGTCTACTGGGGCCGGGCGGCCTCGGCCGATGTGATCACCATGACGGGGGTGCTACTCTCTCTCCTTTTTTTCGTCTATTACGAAAATGGGGGACGGCCCCTCTGGATCTACCTCTTCTTTCTCTCGATGGCGGCCAACTCTCTGACCAAGGGCCTTCTCGGCTTCGCCCTTCCCCTCGCCGTGGTCGTCCCCTACCTGATCCTCAGGAAAGAGGGGCACACCGTCCGGAACCGCCACCTCCTGCCGGCCTTACTGATCGCGGTCGCCCTCTACCTTCTTCCTTTCCTGATCGAGCCGGCGACGAACCGGTCGCTCTACCTCGTCTTCCGGGAGAACATCCTCCGTTTCTTCGCTCCCTTCGATCACAAGGAGCCGGTCTATTATTATCTCTACGAGATCTTTCTCATATTCGCCCCCTGGGCCTTCTTCCTGCCGGGGGCGCTCCTCCATTTTTGCCGCAGGGAGAAGAATAAATCGGACCTGCTGGTCCTGCTCTACTTCAGCGCCCTCTTCCTCTTCTTCACCCTCTCCGGATCACGGCGGAGCTATTACCTCCTTCCCCTCTTCCCGGCTGCGGCCCTTCTCACCGGGAAGATGTGGTCCGACCGGATCGCACAACGGGAAGAGAAGGGATCGCTCTACGCCGAACTCATCCTGCCGGGAGGGTTCCTGGCGCTGATCTTCGCCACCGCCGCGGTCCTGCTCTTTTCCCCCCCCGCCTTTCTTCGTCCCTACGCGGTCTTTCCGCTCCATCTCCACGCGGCGGCTGCGCTCCTTGCCGCGGCGGGGCTGACAACAGGAACGGTGCTTTCCCTCCGGCACAGGAACCGGGCGGCAGTCATCCTCTTTCTCCTTGTCATTGCCTCAACGGAGATCTATTATAATGGAGTCCTGGTCCCGGAGATGGAAGGATACAGGGGACTGCGCCCCTTCTGCCGGGCCGTGAATTCCCTGGAGATCCCCCGTGAACGGCTGGCCGTTCTCCACCAGTGGCGGCAGGGAAATCTTTATTTTTACCTGAAGGAAATTCCCATTCTCCGGATCGAGGAACCGGCCAAGGCCGGGGGATTCCTCGCGGACCCGGCAAACAGGCTTATCGTGGAAGGAAAGGATCTCAGGGAGATCGGCGGACGGAAGGACCTTCAGGTCCTCCTTTCGGAGGCCTCTCCCCCGTTCAAGAAGAACGACCGGAAACGGTTCTTTCTCGTTGCCGGCAGGAAAGGAACCTCCTTGAAATGACCATGCCACCGAACGGAGGGATCGCCTTCAAGGTCGATATCGATACCTACAAGGGGCTGAAGGAAGGGGTCCCCGTGCTTCTCGATCTCTTCCGGGAGTCCGGGATCCGCGCGACCTTCTTTGTCTCCCTCGGGCCGGACCACTCCGGCCGGGCGATCTTCCAGATCTTCCGGAAAGGTTTCTTGCGGAAGATGATACGGACAAAGGCCGCCTCCATGTACGGCTACAGGACCCTACTCTACGGGACCCTGCTGCCGGGCCCGAAGATGGCGGCCGCCCTGCCGGAGAAGATCCGCGCGATCGAATCGGCCGGCCATGAAATCGGGATCCACTGCTGGGACCACAGGAAATGGCAGGACCGGCTGCACAGGATGGACAGCGAGGCGGTGGCCTCGGAATTTGGGAAGGCGCGGTCCGCCTTCCGGAAGGTCCTGGGAAGGGAGGCGGAGTGCTGCGCCGCGCCCGGCTGGATCACAAGTCCCGGCAGTCTCGCGGTGCAGGACGAAGCGGGGCTTGCCTATTGCAGTGATATGCGGGGAGAGGGCCCCTTCCTGCCCGTGCTGGAGGGAAGAACCTTCGCCACACTCCAGATCCCGACGACCCTTCCGACGATGGACGAGATCCTCGGATCGGAAGCAGGAACGGACGACGAGATCGCACGCTACTATCTCAGCCGCCTGGTGCGGGAAGGGCTTCACGTCATGACGATACATGCCGAAACGGAAGGGCAGGGAAAACGGGAGGTCTTCCGTGCCATCCTGCAGGGAATCCGGGAGAGGCGCACTCTGCCCTTGGGCGAGATCGCCCGGACCTGCATGGAGCAGGAAGAGACCATCCCCCGGTGCCGTGTCATCTACGAAGAGATCCCCGGACGGGCGGGCAGGCTCTCCCTGCAGGGGGAAAGGATTGCCTGAATGAACGCAGTGGAACTCTCCATCGTCATCCCCGTCTACAACGAGGAAGAGAACGTCCCGATCCTCGTCGCCGAACTGGAAGAAACCCTGGATACCCTGGGACGGGGCTACGAGATCATATTTGTCGACGACGGAAGCCGTGACAAAAGCCTGGAGCGGCTCGTCGAGGCCCGGGAGAAGAACCCCGCCATCCGGATATTGAGCTTCGAAGAGAACGCCGGGCAGACGGCCGCCATGGATGCCGGATTCCGGGCCGCACGGGGGGAGATCATCGTCACCCTCGATGCCGACCTGCAGAACAGCCCCCGCGATATTCCTCTCCTCTTGGCGAAGATACCCGAATACGATATCGTCTGCGGATGGAGGGCGGAACGTAATGATCCCTGGATCCGGAAGATCTCCTCATGGATCGCCAACACCGTGCGAAACGCCTTAAGCGACGAGGAGATCCACGATACCGGCTGCTCCCTGAAGGCCTACAAACGGGCCTGTTTCGAGAAGATCAAGCTCTACCACGGCATGCACCGCTTCCTCCCCACCCTCTTCAAGATGGAAGGGTACCGGGCCGTGGAAGTGAAGGTCGGTCATTACCCGCGCAAATACGGCCTCTCCAAGTACAACATCAGAAACCGCCTTTTCCGGTCCTTCATGGATCTGCTCGCCGTCCGGTGGATGAAGAAACGACAGATCCATTATCAAGTGAGGAAGGACATCTCCGATCTTTAAGGCAGCTTTCAGCCTGGAACCAACTTCCCCCCGCATCCCGACCTTCTCCCCGGGGGAGAGAAGGGGCTTTCATATCCTTTTGATCCTCTTTGGAAAGAATATTTACTTTCCCGCTCTGCTGCGCTATAGTGCGCCCAACAAAAACGGCTTTGCAAAAAGTCCGTCCGCTTTTTCACGCAAAGGTGTCATTATGAATTTCTGGATTGTTTTCGGTCTGGCCGGTCAGGTCATGTTTTCCCTGCGCTTCCTCGTACAGTGGATCGCCTCGGAACGGAAGAAAAGAAGCGTCATCCCCGTCCAGTTCTGGTACTTAAGCATCGCCGGGAGCCTGATCCTTCTTGTTTATGCCATTCAGCGGAAAGACCCCGTCTTTATCCTCGGTCAATCGACGGGAACGCTGATCTATGTACGAAACCTCATCCTGATCTACCGCAAACCGCAAGAGGTGCCGGATGGCACACAGTAATTCAACAAGACTCCTCCTCCTGCTCGGTATTCTTTTTCTCCTCTTCTCGGCCGGCACCCTGATGCGGGACCTGACCTGGCCGGACGAGCTTCGTTATGCAGAAGTCGCCCGGGAGATGCGGGAGAGCGGAAACTGGTTCCTGCCGACACTGAATTACAAGATCTATCCGGACAAACCGCCCGTTTTCTTCTGGCTCCTTGCCCTCTCCCAAAAGGGTTTGGGGGAAACGACCACCGCCGCCCTCCTTCCTTCCATCTGTTCCGGGCTGCTCCTCCTCTATGTTACCTTTCTTCTGGGGAGGGAACTCTATGATGAAGATACCGGGCTCCTTTCCGCCTGGATCTGCTCCACCTTTCTTCTCTTTCTTCTCGTCGCCCAGGTCGTGCGGATGGACCTCCTCTTTACCCTCCTTATTACGACGGCACTCTATTGGATATTCGGCCATTTGAAAGAGGAGCGGAAAGATAGAAGAAGACCCTACGCAGGCTACCTTCTCATCGGCCTGGCTCTGGTCACCAAGGGACCGGTGGGGCTGATCGTCCCGGTACTGGCCTTTCTCCCCCTTTTGATGCAAGGGAGACGGGAACTGATTCGCCGTCTTGCACCGGGTCGGGGGATCCTGCTCATCCTCCTGATCCCCCTCCTCTGGCTGGTTCCTGCCGCGCTCTCCGGCGGAAAGGAATATCTGACGGAGATCCTCTTCCACCAGAGCGCCGGCCGGCTGGTCCACTCCTTTGCCCATGCAAAACCCTTTTACTATTATTTCATGATTTTTCCCGTCCTCTTTCTCCCCTGGTCTCCCTTCCTGCTCCTCTACGGGATCCCCGGCGTCCGAGACGCCCTTGCATCCCATCGCCAAAGTCGAATTTTTCTCCTCTCCTGGATCGCAGGAACACTCCTTTTCTTTTCCCTCGTGAGTGGAAAAATCGCAATCTATCTCCTGCCGATCATGCCGGGGCTTTCCATCCTGATCGGCCGGGCCTGTACCACCGTGCTGTACAATGCGACGGAAAGGGGAAAAAGTTTCCTCTTCCCGGTCGTCCTGATCCTGACGGCGTTTTTCTGTATCGGGGGCGCCGTCGCCCTGCTGATAATCAGCGGAAAGGGAGAGGTTTCCTTTCCCCTTTCTCTGCGCCTGGGCGTAAGCCTGATCCCGGCGGCAGGAGGGGTTCTCCTCGTTCTTTTCGCATTCAGAAACCGACCGGTCTACGGCATTGTCACGGTGGGTTTGACCTCCATCCTGCTGTCGGGAGCACTGACCTGCCTCATCCTCCCGAGGATCAACCCCGATCTCAGCCTGAAACCGATGGCCGAGGCGATCCAGTTCCTTGAGGGAGAACACCCCCGTGTCGCCGGTTATAAAATCGATCTTCGTTACCTGGCCTATTATCTCCATACCCCTTACCGCAAGTTGAATACTCCTCCGGAGATCAACAAATTTCTCCGGGGAGATCGGGGCCTCCTGATCGCCGACCTGCGGGATATCGACCTCGTCCGGCGATCGGCCGCGGTTCCCCTGCAAGAGGTGGGCCGTTTTCGGTCCAGGACACTCACTTACCTCCTGCTCAAGACAAAACAGGGAGGGGGGGAACCATGAAAAAGAACGGAAGGGGGGTTCCGGTCTTTATGCTCTCCCTGATCGGCGTGGGGGGACTCTCGATTCTCTCCTCTCTCCCTTTTTCTCTGTTAACCCGGGTCGGCCGCTTTCTCGGCGGGCTCTATTATCATCTGGACGGACGACGGAAACGGATCGCCCTGGAGAATCTCCGCCTTGCCTTCGGCAATGAAAAAACGGAAGGGGAGTTACAATCCATCCTCAAAACCGCCTATTGCCGGACCGGAAGTTCCCTCCTCGAATTCGCCGGCCTGCCGAAATTAACGAGAAAACAGCTTTCGGGGCGGGTCCGTTTCGAAGGCCTGGAACACCTCGAAGCCGCCAGGAAAAGCGGCCGGGGAGTCATCCTCCTGGCCGCGCACTTCGGCAACTGGGAGTTGACCGCACAGAGCCTGGCCCTGGCGGGGTTCCCCGGCTATGCCGTCGGGCGGCGGGCGAATGTCTTGCTGCTCCATAACTATATCGTCCATTGCAGGGAATCCCACGGGAACCGCATCCTCGTCCGGGACCAGGCCGTACGCAAGATCTTCACGATCCTGCGGGAAGGAAAGATCCTTGGAATTCTCTGTGATCAGCGGGGGAGCACGAGCCGGGGCCTGATGATCAATTTCTTCGGCCATCCGGCACCGACGGACCCGCACATCGCCCGGATTATTCTCAAGGCAAAGCCTGTCGTGTTGATGGTCTTCGGCATCCGGAATCCCGACGAGAGTCATCGGGTGATCGTCAGCAAACCTCTGACCTTTTCACTACGGGGGGACCCCGGGAAGGACGCACTGCATATCACCCGCCGATACATGCAGGCACTGGAAGAGATGATCCGTAAACATCCGGAACAGTGGCTCTGGATGCATCGGCGCTGGATGCGCAGATCGGACGGCAATGGACGCTAACTTCAGGCCGGACAACACAGACGGTCCCTCCTGCCGAAGAAATCTCTCAAACTTTCGTTCCATGAAGAAACACTTGATTTCATCATATACCCCTGCTACGATGGGCCGTACCATTGAAGATCGGCAAACTGCTTTTCGTCTATTTTGAGAGGGGACCATGGCTGATTCTCCACTCAACGTACTCTACGTGGATCAGAATAAAAGCTTCGCGCAGACCACGGAAGGAATCCTGAAACAAGGATTCCGGAAAGCCTCATTCTCCTTCGTTCAAAACAACAAAACCGCCCTGACCCATCTGAAGGAACACCCCGTAGATCTTGTCCTGCTCGGGCACCACCCGAAAAAGAATGACGGCTTCCGCCTCATGGAAGATATTCGGAAGAAGGCCATCGATACCCCCGTCATCATGATCTCCCGGGAGGCGAATGAACGAACCGCCGTGGAGGCCATGAAGCGGGGAGCCTACGATTACCTCTCGGAAAAAGAACTGGATGTCGTCACCCTGAAGTCGGCGATCCGGAATGCCATCTCGCGAAAACGAACGGAGCGGAGAAACCGACGCGCCGATCAGCGAATCCGGGAACAGGCGACCCGGGACGGACTGACGGGGCTCTACAATCACCGGTACTTCCAGAAAATCATGAACCGGGAATACAAACAGGCCCGACGCTACGAGTATCCTCTCTACTGCATTATGCTCGACCTCGACGATTTCAAGGGGGTCAATGACACCTTCGGGCACCTCTTCGGCGACACCGTACTGAAGGAAAGCGCTGCAATTCTTAAGGGACAGATGCGGGATATCGACCTGCTGGCCCGCTACGGAGGGGAAGAGTTCGCCGTCATCCTGACCCACATCCACGCGAAGGGAGTTCTCTCCCTTTGTGAACGGGTCCGGGAGGCCTTCGCCCAACATACCTTTGCCGAGGAAGACCATTCAACGGTGATCACCATCAGTATCGGCATTGCTTCCCTGCAGGACCCCAGGGTGGACGGTCCATCCACCCTTGTCCGGCATGCCGACGAGGCTCTCTATGAGGCCAAAAACCGGGGGAAAAACACCGTCTGCCAATGGCGGGAGAAAGAGTCCCTCTACAAGGGACTGCAGGGGGACTACCGGGAGAAGATCGAATATTATCAGAAGCAGTTCCTGGGATTCACCCGGGAGATTCTCGACAAGTTCCTCGACTACAGCCGGAAGATCGTCGATGATATCGAGAAGAAGGATCACAAAACGGCACAGCATTCCGCCAAGGTGACCCGTTACGCCGTCGACCTGGCCCGGGCTCTCCATCTTTCCGAAGGGGAGATCCATTCGATCCGCCTGGCGGGGATCCTTCACGATATCGGCAAGGCAGGCATCGATCAGAAAATCCTCACCAAGAAGGGGACCTACACACCAAGGGAATCCCGCATCATGAAGCTCCATCCCCTCTTCAGTGTGAAGATGATTGAGCCCTTCAGCTTTCTTGATCAGGAGATGCAGATCATCCTGCAACACCATGAACGTTTCGACGGCAAAGGGTATCCGACCGGCCGCAAGGGGTGGGAGATTAAACGGGGCGCCCGAATCCTGGCCCTCTGCGACGCCTACGACGCCATGACCTCCGGCAGGAGCTATAAGAAGAAACAGACCCTCACGGAAGGATGCCGGGAGATCGAGCGAAACGCCGGCACGCAGTTCGACCCCGAGATGGCCAAGGTCTTTCTCCGGATGATCGAGAAAACCCACGAGACTTGATTGGTGGTGAAAAGCTTTTGATTATTGATTTTACTCCACATTTTCGCTGCCGAACCCGTAGATCGCTTCCATCTCATCGGAATAGTTCTTTTCCTCATCCCGGTAGATCACCAGGGGCGCCTCATGGGTCATGCCGGGCCGTCCACCCTTCACGGCCTCCATCAGCAACAGGACCGGCGGGGTCTTCGGAAAGGATTGAACCATTCGCATCCGCTTCGGTTCGAGGCCGTTACGACGGAGGGTCTGCACAAGGTCGGCAAGCCGTTCCGGGAGATAGATCAGGGAGAAGCGTCCCTGTTTCTTCAGAAGATAGACCGCCGCACGGACCAGCTCTTCCAGGGTCAGCGCCACTTCGTGGCGGGCGATCGCCTTCTCCCGGTCGGGGCTGATCCTGCCGGCACGGACTTTTCGGAAGGGAGGATTGGAGCAAACCTCTTCCGCTGAATCCGGCGGGAGGAACTCATCGATCCGGCGGATATCCCCATGGATCAACTGCACAAAACCGCCCAGCTCATTGAGAGCAAGATTCTTTTCATGGAGGTGGTGGAGCCGTTCCTGGATCTCGACGGAGATGATCCGGCAGGATGGACATCGCCGGGCAAGCAGCATGGAGACAACACCGCAGCCGGCGCCGAGTTCCACGATGGAGCCCCCTTCTTTCGGCGCCATGAAGAAGGGAAGAATCAGGGCATCCAGGGAGTAACGATACCCGTTGCGGGGCTGCAGAATACGGAGCCCGCCGGCGGAGAGGGTATCGAGGGTCTCATCCATCTTCCTTCCTTGTCTTCCTTCAGGATTGCTCGCAAAAATCTTCCCGACGGATTTGATGTTTCTTCATGAGATTGTAGAAATCGGCCCGCTGCTTCCCGGCCATCTTCGCGGCGTTGGTCACATGCCCCCCCGTGACCTTCAGAACATGGGTGACATATTCTTTTTCAAAGACATCCTTGGCCTGCCGGAAGGAAAGAAAACTTGTTTGGGCATCCTCTTTGTGAAGAAAGAAGAAGTCCTGCGGCGTCAGCAGAATTCCCCGGGCCATCACCACGGCCTGCTCGATCCGGTTCTCCAGTTCCCGGACATTTCCGGGCCAGTTCTGCTGAAGAAGCTGTTGCACCGCCACGGGATCAATTCCTTCGATCGGTTTTTTCAGACGCGTCGAACATGTCCGTATGAAATGATCGACCAGAAAAGGGATATCCTCCTTCCGTTCCCGGAGCGGAGGGATGTGGATCGGGATGACGTGGATCCGGTAGTAGAGATCCTCCCGGAAGGTCCCCTCGGCGACGGCCTGTTCCAGATCCCGGTTCGTGGCGGCAACAAGACGGAGATCGACGGTAACCATCCGGTCCGATCCGATGGGGGTAAAGGCCTTCTCCTGTAGAACCCGGAGGAGTTTGACCTGAATGGCCGGGGGCGTCTCTCCGATCTCATCCAGGAAGAGGGTCCCTCCATCGGCCCGGGCGAAATACCCCTCCTTTGCGGAATCGGCACCGGTATAGGCCCCCTTTTCATGGCCGAAGAGCTCATTCTCCAGGAGGTTCTCCGGAATCGCCCCGCAATTAACGGTTAGAAAGGGACCGTCCGCCTTGTGGCTGTGGGCATGGATGGCCCGGGCAAAGAGTTCCTTCCCGGTTCCGCTTTCCCCCGTGAGGAGAACCGTGGAGTCGGATCCCGCCACCAGTTCGACCTGCTTGAAGATTTCTTTCATCGGGCGGCTTCGACCGATGATCTGCTTGAAGCTGAACCGGTCCTCAACGAGCGATTCGAGATTATGAATCTGTTTCTGCATCCGGCTTTTTTCCAGTGCCCGTTCGATATGAATGAGGAGTTCCCGGTCATCGAAGGGCTTGGTCAGGTAACTGAAAGCCCCCTTCTGCATCGCCTCGACGGCATTGGGAATACTCCCGTGGGCCGTCAGCAGGATCACCGGGACCTCGGCATTCCGCCGACGCACCTCTTCCGTCAGGTCGATCCCGTCCATCCCGGCCATACGGAGGTCGGTGAGAATCAGGTCGAACCGGGCCGCCTCCAGCAGGGCCAGGGCCTCATCTCCGCTTACGGCTTTCGTCGGTTCAAACCCCTGCGACTCCAGCCGCATGGCCAGAACCTCTAAAATGTTGGGATCGTCATCGACGATCAGGATTTTCACCTGATTCATGGGTTCCTCCATCTCTCAATGATTACATATATTGTCTTTCCAACAGCTCAGGTTGCCACAATTTTGCTGCAGGGCAAGGCGCGAGGAGCGCAAAACCGGAAACGTATATGAAATACGTTGAGGATTTGAGCACCGCAGCAACGCAGCCATGCAGCAAAAGGGGGGTAAGCTGTGCTGTTGGTTGTTATTCCAGCTTCTTCTTCTGTTCCTCCAACTGCAGATCAATCTCCTTGATCCGGCGGAGGTCCTCCTTCAGACGATGGATCTGCTTTTCCTGGATGGAATTGTATCCCTTGATGGTTTCGATCTCCGCCTCTCCCCGCCGGACCTCCTGAAGGAGCTGCAAAACAGAACGCATGGTCAGGGTCCGGCGGCTATCGGGATAATCATGCAAAAATTCCCTCACTCTCTTCTCCGCCTCCTCGTAATCCCGGTTCGGGTTGTCCCCATAGGAGAGAATCAGGACCATCCGGAAAAGTGCCTCTTCCTTCACGGAGCGGTCGACCGCCTCCCTGTAAATTTGCCGGAGACTCCGGAGTGCCCGACGATAACGCCCCTCGGAGAAGAGCTGATCCGGCTGCAGAAAGAACCCATCGGTTACTCTGATAACCGCCTTCTTCTCCTTCTCCCCTTCTTTGAGAGAGAGGTTTTGTATACAGGTCCGGAACCGCCGGAAAGGAACGCAGCCGATTCCAAAGAGGACCAGCACCGCAAGGAGCAAAAGAACCCCTTTTTTTTCTTTTTTCAAAAGGGTCATGCCGGCACAGTTTCCTTCCCGGCCTTCAGAGGCAGCTCAAAAAAGAAGCGGCTCCCCTTCCCGATTTCGCTTTCCGCCCAGATCCTCCCGCCATGTTCCGCAATATAATATTGGCAGATGGAAAGACCCAGTCCGGTCCCCTTCCGTTGCGGGTCATGGCCCATGATTGGATCGACCTGACGGAAACGATCAAAGATCCGGGAGAGCTCCCCGGCCTCGATCCCCGTTCCGTTGTCCTCAACACAGACACGGATCCGACCGTTCTTCCCCACCTCATTTCCGGAGACCATACCGACTTCAATCCGGATCGAGCCTCCTTCGGGGGTAAACTTTACGGCATTGCCGAGAAGGTTGTTCACGACTTCTTCCACCTTTTCATTGTCCAGCATCAACGGAGGGAGGGAGGACGGGGCTTCCAGCTCAAGGACAATCCGCTTCAGATCCGCAAGAAAGCGGATGTTCGTCATCCCCCGCTGGAGAATCGGCAGCAGGTCACATTTTTCGAAATGGTACTGCATCATCCCGGCACGGATACGGGAAAGATCCAGCAGATTGTTGATCAGGCGTACAAGTTTCGCCGTTCCCTCCTGGATGATTCCAAGGAGCTTCTGTTGTTTTCCGTTCAGCGGACCGGCAACCCGGTCCTGGAGGAGTTGTGTCGCCTCCTTGATCGATGTCAGGGGAGTCCGGAATTCATGTGAAACATTGGAAATGATTTCCCGTTTCATCTCTTCCAACTTCCCCAATTTCCCCGTCATGGTATTGAAGGCCCGGGCCAGATCGCCCAACTCGTCCCGGGAGGTCACCTCGATCGGCCGGTTGAACTCCCCCCGGGCAATGATCCGGGTCCCCTCGGTCAACCGCCGGATGGGGACGCGGATGCTCCGGGTCAAAAGCCAGGCCGTAAGAAATCCGATAGCGACCATGGAGACAACGATTCCGATGGTGATCTTGTAGGCACGAAAACTGAAGGCCCGGGCCTGGTTCATCTTCCGTGCCATGGCGACTTCCTGCTTCCAGATCATGGTCTCGATCCGTTCCGTAAAGGTCTGGACGTCCGATTTATTCAATCCCATCCATCCGGGGAGATTCCCCCTTGCCACCTCCTCCACCGCCGTCAGAAACCCTTTCCGGTGCCTTTCGTGGAGTGCCTGAAGCGCCTCTAATTCCCGGCGACGTTCCCCCTCCGGAGACGAAGCGCGAAGTTTCAGGAGGGTCGCGTCGAACTCCCGCCCCTTGGAACGGGCCAGGTTGAGAAAGTCGGAGTCATGGACCACGAGGTATTTTTTTTCGTTGCCGACCTCGGAAAGAAAGAGGTCGATGAGCTTCTTTTCGAGATTAAGATCGACCACCTCTCCTTCGACCATGGAGCGGGAGAGAAGATTCAGACGGTTCAGCTCGAAGACGGCGTAGCCTCCCTCCAGGAGGACGAGACCGATCATCAGAAAATAGCCGAGGAAGACCTTTCGGGTCAGGGTAAGCCGCATGAAAATTCCGTTTCATCCATCAACTTTCAATACCGTCTTATAGGATGTTTTGGCGGGGATGTCAACTTTTTCAGGTAAGCATAAAAATAGATGGTCGCACAGACAAAAAAAGGGCTGAGTGGGTTTATGCGCCCATCAGCCCCTTCTGTATGGGATATATGCCCTAATAGGCGGGATATCCACCCCCCCGGGGGGGATAGCCACTCGCCGGGGTCTGTTGCTGCTGCTGATAGAGGGCCTGATTCGCCTTGATCTCAATCTCCACCCGCCGGTTGGCCTGACGGCCGGCGGCGGTGCTGTTCCCGGCGACCGGCATCGACTCCCCGTAGCCTATGGTATGGATCCGGTAAGAGCTGACCCCCCGGGACTGGAGATAATTGGCCACGGCACGGGCTCTCGCTTCGGAGAGTTTCTGATTATACTGCTCCGACCCCGTTGAATCGGTATAGCCCGAAACGGTGATATTCGTCTGGGGATAACGGTTCATCACATTGGCCACCTTGGCCATATTCTGCATCGCCCCCGGCTTGACCTGTGTCGAGTTTACATCAAAGAGGATGCCGCTGTCAAAGGTGAGAAAAACCTTATCCTGCTCCTGCCGCACCTGGGCATCCCGGATCGACTGTAGTTCACGGGCCTGCTTGTCCATGTAGTTGCCTACCAGACCGCCTGTCGTGGCGCCGATGGCCGCCCCGAGCAAAGCCGCCTTGGCCCGCTGAGATGGATCATTCTGCTTGGCAAGAATTCCCGCCGCAGCGCCCGCCGCAGCACCGATGAGGCTACCCTTGGTAGTCCGTGAGGACGCCTGCCACTGGGCACAGCCGACGAGGGATGTGCCGAAAACAATGAGCATTACCGACACGATAATTTTTTTTCGATTTTTCATGGCCTCTCTCCTCCTTATATTTCACGTCCAAAGCCGACAAGACTAATAACCGGAGTGTACCCCCCGTCAAAAAGGACGTCAAGCAAGAACCTTTCCCATCGTAGGGATGGACGATCGGTCGGCCATTATATTCAATCATTCGATCCTTTTACGGTCCTTTCTTCCACAGGGGGAAAGGTGAGAATCACCTCCGTTCCCTCTCCCTCCCGGCTGAGAATCTCCACGTCTCCTCCATGCTCCTTCATCACCTGGTGACAGATCGTCAACCCCAACCCCACCCCTTCACCCGGTTCCCGCGTCGTAAAAAAGGGGTCGAAAAGTCGATCAAGGTTCTCCTCAGGAATTCCGATACCATTGTCACACACCCGCAACTGCACCCCCTGCTTGCCTTCACCGACCGCATGGGCACGGGTAGCAATCTCGATCCTTCCCCCTTCCGGTATGGATTGGAGGGCATTGAGCAAAAGATTGAGGAGAACCTGCTTGATCTTCTGGATGTCGATTCGGACCGGGGGAAGTCCCGGATCTTCTCTGATCTTCACCGTTACTCTTCGCTTTTCCGACTCTTTCCGGGTGAGATCGATCATCGACCGGACCACTTCACCAAGAGGGGCCTCGGAGAAAACCGACATTGTGGGAGCGGCCAGGTTCACTAATTCAGAAATCAGCCTCCGGATCCGGAGGATCTCCTCCAAGCTGAGATTGCGAAAACGCTCCCAGAATTCCCGATCGACCGTCTCCGGACCGGAGAGAGGAAGCTCACTGATTTTCTGAGGGACCATCTCTAAAAAGGTCTGAATCGAGACGAGGGGGTTCCGGATCTCATGAGCGATCCCCGCGGCCAGGGTCCCCAGGGCGGAAAGCTTGTTGGCCCGGGCCATCTTTTTCAGGGTCTCGATCTGTTCCCGGTGGAGCCGGTCCCGTTCGGAGACCAGATGAAAGTGCTCAATCCCGCGGGTCAGGACCATCTGAAGGTCCTGGATCTCCCATGGTTTCAGCAGATAGGTATAGAGTACCCCTGCATGGATCCCGTCCGCCAGAACATCGAGATCCGAATAGGCGGTCACAAGGAGGAGGACCATCTCGGGATGACGGCTGTGGACTTCCTGAAAAAACTCCATTCCCGTCATGCCGGGCATTCTCTGGTCGGAAATGACGAGCGCAATAAACTCCTTTTCCAGCAGATCAAGACCCTCGTACCCACTTTTGGCGGTATAGATGGTAAAGTCATCCTGAAAATTGATGGCAAAGATTTCGAGGTTCTCCTCTTCGTCATCGACAAAGAGGATGGGGTATTTTTTATAATCAATCCGTTCCAAGAACTCCTCCTTCCGAAGCTCCTTCCGCTTTCGCCGGGCAACCCCCAACGGGCAGGATGACCGTCACTTCCGTTCCATTCCCGACCTCACTCGCAAGAGCAATGCGCCCGCCGTGATTCTCAACAATTCGCCGGCAAATCCCCAGCCCCAGCCCTGTTCCCTCTCCGCTTTTTTTGGTCGTATAGAAAGGCTCAAAGACCCTCGGAAGATCCTCCGGCCGGATTCCGGCGCCGTCATCCCGAATGCAGACCGAGACGGCATCCTCCCCTTTCGGTGCTTTTTCGATGGTAATCCGGATATTGCCGGAGCCCCGGATCGCCTGAACAGCATTGTGCAGCAGATTCAGGAAGAGCTGGTTCAACTGATCCGGATGTCCCATGATCCGGTTCCGGAAACGGTTTTCCGTGCGAACAGCGATTCGTCCGGCCATCTCATGATGCAAAATGGTGAGCGCCGAACGGAGGGGAGATTCCGGCAGAATCGGCTCCAGTTCCTCCGGACGTCTGCAGGCAAACTGTTTCAGATGAGAGATCAGACGGTGGGTCCGCTGAAGACCACGGGAAATGATCTTCATGATCCGCTCCGAGTCAACAATCGCCTCGAGCAATCTCGCGGCTCTCTCTTCCTTCTCCCCGGGACTCCCCTCCGCGGAAGCACACCCCCGGGAGAGTGCGTGAATTTTACGGAGCTTCTTCTCAAGGGCGGCCGTTCCGTTATAGGCGAAATTGACCGGGTTGTTGATCTCGTGGGCAAGGCCGGTAAAGAGAACCCCGAGGGAAGACATCTTCTCGGTATGAATTAACTGTGCCTGGGCCTCCCGGAGTTCCCGGAGGGACTCTTTGAGCTTTTGCGTCCGTTCTTCCACCTTTTTTTCCAGATCAAGATTCATCTCCTCAATCGTTGCCAGGGTCCGGGCGTTCTCAATGGCCACAGCCACGGTGTTCGCCAAACTCTCCATCAGGCTCAAATCATGTTGCGTGATCAGACTGCCCGATCGGACCTTGTCGGCAGCGATCACCCCCAAAAGCGACCCCTTGCTCACGAGAGGAGCGACAACATATTCACGGGTCCCGGTCAGCTCGGAGATCTTCCGCCCCAGATCCGAAGCCTGTTCTCCCGCCAGAAATTCGGCGGTCACGATCGTGGCCTGCTGCCTGCGGAGGACCTCTTCCGCGAGGGATGAGTTGAAATGAACGGGAACGGAGAGATTCCGGACGGCCTCCGTCAGTGCGGCATCCCCGTAGCTCCTGCCCTTCTGCAGGAAGGCCCCTGCCGAATCGGTCAGAAAAACTACAGACCGGTCAAACCCGAGCCGTTCTACCACCATCTTCAGGAGAATATCCAGAAGGTCCTCCATATGGAGAGTCCCTGTAACGGCCTGGCTGATTTCGTGCAGGGTGCGGACCCCGTCATTGGCCTTCTGGAGATTCAGATACTTGGCCTCAATTACCTTGACCGACTCCTCCAGCGCCTCGGTCTGCTCTTTGTAATGGTGGAGGACTCCCCGAAAATCAAAGACACGACCGACAAGATAGGAAGAAAAGAGAAGAAGAAACGGCCCCGGAAGACCGGGGCGGATAATGTTCATTCGGTCATTTACAAAAAGAATCCCGATGGCGGCCATCAGACCGAGGAACCCGTAAAAACGCCGGGGACGGTTCAGCCAGGAAAGTTCCACCCGGCAGGCTTCATCCCCGCGGGCCTGACAGCGGCTCTCCCTGACCTTCCCCAACGGCATGCCGAAGGCCCTGGGGATCCCGGCCAACTGCCCCATCCGGCTTTCACAGCAAACCCGATCGATCGGGTAGCCCTCCCTCATCCGGATACGGATGGTCGCCCGGTTCTTCTGAAGCTCAAGGATCTCCCACTCCGCCCCCTTGTTGAAATGGGGAACCAGCTCAGCGACCTTCCGCAGGACCATCCGGACATTGCCCAGGGCATAGGTAATGTAATAGAAAAACCCCCAGGACTTCTTGTCCCAGGACCGGGTTCCGGCAATATAAGGAGACCTCGGGTCCCCGGTCACCTCGACAAGGTTCTTCAGAAGGTTACAGTAGTAAGACCACGAGACCCAGTTGTGGTGGTCCTGAAGATAATCAAGCGAGAGCCCTGTTTTGCGGATCAGTTCCTCCAGCGCCTTCCGACCGTAAACCCCATCCATGTAAACCAGGATGCTGTTCAGGGCACGGCAACTGAACTCGCTTTTGACCATGGATTCGTCGAAGCGGTATGACTCTCGGCAGGATTCCATTGCTCCTCATTCCAATGAACCTTTGCGGCAGGAAGCACCAACAATCTCATTAGTAGTTTACAGACCGCTAACTCTTCGGTGCAAGATTGTAAACAATCAAAGGCAGGATTACAAGCAAGATCCGAATCCCGAAGCAAAAGACAGGCAAGATCGGGTGCGAG
The DNA here is from genome assembly GCA_013151235.1 of Deltaproteobacteria bacterium. Classification (NCBI taxonomy): domain Bacteria; kingdom Pseudomonadati; phylum Myxococcota; class Myxococcia; species Deltaproteobacteria bacterium. The sequence continues at coordinate 21,887 of JAADIO010000038.1, forward strand.
ACCCTTCCTCAACGCCCCAGGACACTCCGGAGGACCTCGCTCATCTCCGCCAACCGGTAGGGTTTCAGCAGAATCCCCTGAAAGCCATAGTCTTGATATTGAGACAGAATGGGATCATCGGAATAACCGCTCGACACGATCGTCTTCACCCCCGGATCAATCCGCCGAAGACAATCCTGAGTCTCCCTGCCCCCCATTCCGCCGGGGATCGTCAGGTCCATGATCACCGCGGCAAAAGGCCGTCCCTCCTGAAGCCCCTTCCGGAAAAGAGCAACCGCCTCCCCACCGTCTTTCGCATAGACGACTTCAAACCCCATCTTCGACAGCATGTTTCCGGCGACATCCAGTACGAAGGCTTCATCATCCATCACGAGGATACGCCCCCGGCCGGTCCACTCCCGCTCCTTCCGGTCCCGGACGGTACGGGCATGTTTCGATGACGCGGGGAGGTACACTTTAAACGTCGCACCTTCTCCCTCAACGGAATCGACTGTAACACAACCGCCGTGCCGGTGAATAATTGAGTAAACGGAGGCCAGTCCGAGACCGCTCCCCTGCTCGCGGGTACTAAAATACGGATCGAAAATCCGGTGAAGATCCTTTCCGGCAATCCCAAGCCCCTCGTCCGTCACAATGATTTGTATATAACGGCCCGGCGCAAGATCTCCAGGAGCTTCCGTGACATTGGAGGCACCGACACGGATACAGCCCCCCTCCGGCATGGCCTGCACCGCATTGAGAGCCAGATTATTCATGACCTGTCCGATCTGATCCACATCAACATCGGCAAACCACAGATCCCCGGCAACGGAGAATTCCGCCTTTACATTCGTGCCGGTCAGGGCGAATTCTACGGCGTCACGGATAACCTGTTTAAGAGAGGCCGTTCGCTTCGCCGGTTTGCTGCCGCGGGCAAAAGTCAGCAGTTGCCGGGTTAATCCCTTGGCCTGCAGGGATGCTTTCTCCGCTTTTTCCGCCCGTTCAAAAATCAACGTTCCCGGTTGGCTCTCTTTTTTGAGGATATTTATGTTTCCCAGGATCGCCGTAAGGAGGTTGTTAAAGTCATGAGCAATCCCCCCGGCCAGGACCCCCAGGGACTCCAGTTTCCCGATTCGCTGCTGCTCCTCCTCCATCCGCTTCCGTTCCGTGATATCCATGATGGTGATAAGGAGTTTGCCATCCTGCGATACCTCCGGCGGAACCGACAGGGAGAGATAAACCTCCCGTCTTTCCCCCTGAAGGGTCTGCATAACAGCGTCCGCGGAAAAGGCCTTGCGCCCTTCGGCCAAGGCAATGAGGATCTCTTCAAAAACGGAAAATGATTCAGGCGTAAAGACCTTTTGAGGGGAACCGAGTAGCTCTGCCTTGTTCTCGGCACCGTAAAGGGCAAGGGTTGCAGGGTTGACATCAAGAACCTTCGTCTTCTCAACCGCTTCCCGGACCCGCTCCGGATGTCCCCGGAACCAGGCACGAAAATCCGTCACCCCCTCTGCCTTCAACCGATCCAGCCCCTCCAGCACTTCATGGAAATCTTCCTCCCAAATGGAGACGGTTGCCAAATTGAAGATATTCCTGTATCTTCGCTCCGACGCTTTCAGCTTTTCCCGGGAACACTCCATGGAGCGGAACAGAGGGCCGATGAGAGCCACACCGAATACCATACAAAGGGCACTCAACAGGGTCACCCACTCCGTTCGCAAATCCATCGGGGGCCGTCCACCGATGAGCAGGAAAAAGTAGGAAACCGTGTGACGGAGGGCCATCAGAAGAATGGCCAGGGAAATAAAGCCCCAGGACCTGCGACTCCCGGAAACCCGGATCAACCGGAAAGCCAGAAAGGCCGCAAGATACTGGAAGGAAACCGCAAGCAGCAATACCGGATCGGTCATCAAACCTCCTGACAGGGGGAAATTCGGAACGGTTTCAGCTTAACATTTTTTGATGGAAATTCAAGCAGATGATCCAGGTTCAGGGTTTAAAAAAAGAGTACGGCGGCCGGCCCCTTTTTGAAGAGGTTTCCTTTACCGTGGAACCCGGGGAACGGATCGGTCTGGTCGGAAGAAACGGACACGGCAAGACCACCCTCTTTCGGCTGCTTCTGGGAAAAGAACACCCCGACGAAGGGACGATCCGGATTCCGAAAGGGTACACCTTGGGGCATCTTTCCCAGAAGATCCTTTTTCGCGAAAAGACCGTTTTGGCGGAAGGATGCCGGGGACTTCAGGCCTCCGAAGAGGGACAGGATGAAACCTACCGGGTCGAAGCCATTCTGACCGGTCTCGGTTTTTCTTCTGAAGATTTCCGGCGCCGCCCTTCGGAATTGTCCGGCGGGTATCAGGTCCGCCTCAACCTCGCGAAAGTTCTCGTGTCGGAGCCGAACCTTCTGCTTCTCGACGAACCGACGAATTATCTCGATATTGTTTCCATGCGCTGGCTCACCCGCTTCCTCCTGAACTGGAAGAACGAGCTGATCCTCATCACCCACGACCGGGAGTTCATGGACCGGATCACGACCCATACCCTGGGAATCCATCGGGGACGGGTCCGGAAGATTCGAGGGAGTACGCACAAGCTATACGAGCAAATTCTCCAGGAAGAAGAGGTCTACGAGCAGACCCGCCGAAACGACGAGAAGAAACGGACGGAACTGGAGCTGTTTATCCGGCGCTTCCGGGCAAAGGCAAGCAAGGCCCGGGCGGTGCAGTCCAGAATCAAGTCCCTGGAACGGGAAGGGCAAAAAGCAGGGCTTCAAAAAATCGAAAACCTGAACTTTACTTTTCCCTTCGCACCCTTTTCCGGAAAATGGCCGATGGAAGTGACGGACCTCGCTTTCTCCTTCCCTCCGGACGGCCCTCCCCTCATCAAGGACCTGACGTTCTGGGTCGGCCCGCGCGACCGGATCGGCGTCATCGGGAGGAACGGACAGGGGAAGACAACTTTCCTGAATCTCCTGGCAGGGGAACTTTCACCAACCGCAGGAAAGATGATCCGCCATCGGAATGTGAGAATTTCTTACTTCGGCCAGACCAACGTCGACCGTCTCTCGCCCGACCGCACGGTGGAGGAAGAAATCCTCCTGTCCCACCCGGCCGTGGACCGGAAACGGGCCCGGAACATCTGCGGCGCCATGATGTTCGGAGGAGACCTTGCCCTCAAGAAGATCGGCGTCCTCTCCGGCGGGGAGAAAAGCCGGGTCCTTTTAGGGAGGCTCCTCGTCCGGCCGGCGAATCTTCTCCTTCTCGACGAACCGACAAACCATCTCGACATGGAATCGACGGAATCCCTTCTGGCCGCCGTCGACACCTTCCCGGGAGCGGTCATTTTCGTCACGCACAGCGAAATGATTCTCCATGCCCTGGCCACCCGGCTCATCATCTTCGACGCCGACCGAACCACCCTCTTTGAAGGGACCTACCAGGACTTCCTCGAACGGGTCGGCTGGAAGGAAGAACGGGTGGAACCTTCTGAAAAAGAGAAGAAGGAAAAGGAGGAGAATCCCCTGAGCCGCAAAGAAATGCGGCGGATGCGGGCCGGGATTATCGCAGAGAAATCAAAGACCCTCGGCACATTGAACAACCGGATCGAGAAAGTGGAGGCGCAAATCGCCCATTGCGAGTCTGAAGAAAAGGAAAGCTCCCAGGCCCTCCTTGTCGCCTCGGAGCAGGGAGACGGTACAGTGATCGCTGAAGAGAGTCAGCGTCTTCGCGAGGCGCAGGAGAAGCTCACCGCCCTCTTTAAGGAGTGGGAGGCCCTGACGGAGGAGCGGGAGGAAAAACTGAAAGAGTTCGACAGGCGCCTCAAAGAGGTTGAACCAAACTAACAAACTTTTTGCAAAACCGTCAGCCTTCCTTCTATAGATCCCATACGGCAAAGCAAAAAGCTCCGGATGCAAGGCGCGAAGATTTTGAGGAGTGAGGCGTACTTTTCGTACGCCGCAGCGAACGCAAAATCCGATAAACGCAGCAGACGGACTTTTTGCGAAGCCGTCAGCCCCGGGCGGATCTTTTCGCCCTCTTCTGCCCCGAAAGAATCTTCTTCCGCAGCCGCATGGCGCCGGGTGTCACCTCTAACAGTTCATCCTCTCCGATAAATTCGAGACACTCCTCCAGGCTCAGGGTCTTCGGCGGGACGAGCTGCAACGCCTCATCGGCGGCGGCGGCCCGGATATTGGTCAGCTTCTTCTCCCGCGTCACATTCACATCGAGATCATTTTCCCGGGAATGTTCCCCGACGATCATCCCTTCGTAGACCTCGGTTCGTTCCCGGATGAAGAGAGTCCCCCGCGGCTGAAGATGAAAGAGGGCATAGGGGGTCGCTTTCCCGGCCCGGTCCGCAACGAGCGTCCCCGTGTTCCGCTTGGTCATTGCCCCGTGCCACGGCTCGTATCCGTCAAAGAGGTGATTCACAAGTCCCGTTCCCCGGGTCTCCGTCATGAACTGGGAGCGGAACCCGATCAGTCCCCGTGACGGGATCCGGAATTCCAGCCGCACACGGCCGTGACCGTTATTCTGCATCTTCAGCATTTTCCCTTTCTTGACCCCCACCTGCTGTGTCACCGCTCCGACAAACTCCTCGGGGACGTCGACGATAAGAAGTTCCATCGGCTCATGGAGTACCCCGTCCACCTCCCGGGTGATGATCTCCGGCATGGAAACGGAGAGTTCGTATCCCTCCCTCCGCATCATCTCAATCAGGATCGCCAGTTGCAATTCTCCCCGGCCCATCACTTTGAAGGCGTCCGGCTGTGAAAAATCGACCCGGATCGAAACGTTGTAGAGCAGCTCCTTTTCCAGCCGTTCCCGCAGATGACGGGAGGTCACATAGGTCCCTTCCCGCCCGGCAAAGGGAGAGGTGTTCACGGCAAAGACCATGGACAGCGTCGGCTCGTCCACATGGATCCCGGGGAGGGGGGAGGGGTTCTCGGCATCGGTGATGGTGTCCCCGATGCCGATTCCTTCGATCCCCGAGAGGGAGACAATCTCACCCACGGATGCCTGTTCCGCCTCCGTCCGTTTCAGTCCTTCAAAGGTAAAGATCGACGTGACGCGGGTTTTGACGATCTCCCCTTCGGCATGGACCATGGCCACCGTATCTCCGACCCGGACGGTCCCGGACATAACTCGCCCGATGGCCAGACGACCCACGTAGTCACTGTAGTCGAGGTTCGTGATCAACAGTTGCAGGGGGGCCGCCGGATCTCCTTCGGGAGCGGGGATCGTTTCAAGAATCAGTTCGAAGAGCGGTCTCAGATCAACCGCCTTTTCCTCCATCTCCCGCCGTGCCTCCCCCTGCCGGGCATTGGTATAGACGATGGGAAAGTCGAGCTGCTCTTCCGTGGCATCAAGATCGATGAACAGGTCATAGACCTCATCCAGGACCTCCCCGATCCGTTCGTCGGGACGGTCGATCTTGTTGATCACAAGAATCGGCGGGAGTTTCAGTTCCAGGGCCTTCTGCAAGACAAACCGGGTCTGCGGCAAAGGCCCCTCCGAGGCATCGACCAGGAGGAGCACACCGTCGACCATCTTCAGGGTCCGTTCCACCTCGCCGCCGAAGTCGGCATGACCGGGGGTGTCGACGATATTAATCTTGACCCCTTCGTATTGAACGGCGGTATTTTTCGCAAGGATGGTAATTCCCCGTTCCCGTTCCAGGTCGATACTGTCCATGACACGCTCTTTCACCTCTTCGTTTGCACGAAACGTCCCCGACTGCTTCAACATCCCGTCGACGAGCGTGGTCTTTCCATGGTCGACATGTGCAATAATGGCGATATTCCGGATCTCTTCCCGTTTCATAATTCTTTCCCCATAAGTTCCCATAACCGACCGATTCGGTCACGATAGTTTTGGATTTCCTTCTCCGGATCGAGTTCCGGTTTTGCTTTACCCAATGCCTTCGCGATCTCCGGCAGAAGATCAAGTCCGGCCCCGTCGGCATATTCCAGGTCCAACCTTCTCCACATGAGGTCCTCCAGCCGTTCCGCCTGATCTTCCTGAATCGCCGATTCGATCTCTCCCCGCAGCAGTGTCCCGCCGATCACCTCCATCGCCGCTTCCCGACCGGAAAGATCTCCTGCCCGTGATCCGAGACGGGCAACGGCCCGATCAAGGATGGACGGAGAGATCCCTCTTCTCTCCCCTTCCTTCCGGAAGGAAGCCTCGGCTTCCGACAAACCGACCGCCCCCGGCAACGGCAGGTCACGGAAGGGCCGGGGAGAAGAAACCCCGACGATCGGAGCCGCCTTTTTGATCCCCTCGAAGACGGTCCAGGCGGCGGTGGTAAACTTCCCGCCGACCAGGCTCAGGATCGAACCGTTTCGAATCCAGAGGTGTTTCCTGGAAAGGCACACCGTCCCCTTCCGGCTCCCCCGCAACGGAAGGGTCCGGACGCCGGCAAAGACATAGTGAAGTCTTTCCCGATTCAGACCACTCCCGGGCAGGTCACGCTCCAGACGATGGAGGACCTCCTCGATCTCGTCTTTCATCGGGAAGGGATCCTGCGAAACCGGGGCCTGAATTTCCCGCTCCGTCGTCCCCACCAGGGTCCCCGCAAAATGGGGCCAGACAAAATAGTACCGGGCCTTTCCCTCCATGGGAAGGAAAAGGGCGGGACCGTTCCAGGGACGGCGAAAGAGGAGATGGGTCCCCTGACTGTAACGGATTTTCCGGGACAACGGAGCGGAAAGCGTTCCACAGGCCTCCGCCACCCAGGGGCCGGCACAGTTCACCACCACGGCGGCTTCTGTCTCGTACGATTTCCCGGAAATCCGGTCGGCCCATTCCACCCTGACCTTACCCCCTCCCGTCTGCTTCACCTGCCGGACCTCGGCATAGTTGAAACAGAGCGCCCCCTGACGACGGGCGGAGAGGATGTTCTCCAGGACCAGCCGGGCATCATTCATCAGCCCGTCGTAATAGATAAAGGCGCCTTTGAGAACGCGATTCTCAAAAAGAGGAATCCGCTGCTGCCGGGCCGGAACCCATCGGTGCCGACGTTCCTGCTTCCGGACAAAAAGATCGTAAAGCCTTAAACCCACGGCCAGCTTCCAACGCAGGAGATGCTCCCCCTTCGGCACGGGAATCATGAACTCCCGGGGCTTGACCAGGTGGGGAGCCGAAACGAATAGGCCTTCCCGGGCCCGGATCCCCTCAAAGACCTGCTGAAAGTCAAACATCTCCAGGTACCGAAGTCCTCCGTGGGCCATCTTGGAGGAGCGGCTCGAGGTAGCCGAAGCATAATCGTCCCGCTCCAGGAGGATCGTCTTCCAACCGTTCAGGGCGGCCAGACGGGCAAAGGCGGCGCCATGAATGCCGCCGCCGATCACCAGGAGGTTGCAAGAGGGCTCCCGCAACAGCAAGTCGAGATCTTCTTCGCGGCGGATACCGAAGAGCTCTCTTTCTGGCATCGCCATTTACGCACTCCCCTCGCGGAAACAATCGGGAAAATCGGTGAAGATCCCGTCCGCTCCGAGGGATCGAAGACGCTCCATTTCATCCGTCCGGTTCACGGTAAAGACAAAAACCTTGAGCCCCTGACGATGGGCCCTCGCAACCAGATCCGCATCCACAAAATTCCGGTGCAGGTGGAGCGAGACCGCACCGACGATCGAGGCGGAGCCGATCGGATCCCGTACCGGGCCGCGGAAGAGAAGCCCGACGGCCACCGACGGCGCAAGAATATGGAATCGTTGTAACGCCGCATGATCCATGGAGGAGACAAGCAGATGATTCCGAAACCAGGGAAGATTGCCGGGATCTTCTTTCAGGAAATCCGCCAGGGGCGCCGCCGTCTCCGATCCCTTCAACTCCACGTTTATCCCGGCCTTTCCTTCAACACAGTCAAAAACCTCACGAAGAAGGGGGATCCTCTCCCCCTTTCCGGCATCAAGGGAACGAAGATCGGACAGGGAACGCTCCATGACCCGGCCCGTACCATTCGTCGTCCGCTCCAACCGGTCGTCATGGATAACAATGAGTTCCCCTTCCACGACATGGACATCAACTTCAACCCACCGGGCGCCGAAGTCAAGCGCCTTGGTGATCGCCCGAAGCGTATTCTCCGGTTCACGGCCCCCGGCCCCGCGGTGCGCAAAGATTACAAATTCGTCTTTCCCGAAGATCCCTTCTTCCATGGCCGTTCCTCCTGATTCCGACGACAAGGTACTCCATGGAGAAGGAGGGGTCAAGACGAAAGGCTGGAACGCACTGTACCAGGCACAGAGGAACAAAGGGGCAAAGAGAAAAAAATTAAAAAAAATTCGCGACTTTTGCTCTATTTATGTTACTAATAGGACATACTCGAAAGGCGAAGCCAATATTGTCCGGAAGGAGGTGACACGGTTCACGAAATTCCGCCGGAGGGACGTTGGGGCGCTGACCCTGACGGGGATACCCCGCGGTAACGGTTTCGCCCATTTTTCCTGCCTGCTTGATACTCCTCGCATCTAAGTGCATGACATCTACCCACGCTGAAAAAGAGGAATGAATTCCACCGGTAACCGGAGGCCTGCGGTTTGGGCAGCGCCTCACTTACAAGGAGGAGTGTAATGATGTTCATTCTGAAAAGAGTATGGTTGTGTCTGCTTTGTACCTTTTTTCTTCTGCAGCCCCTCGCTGCATCGGCTTCACTGATCATCAATGAGATCATGTACAATCCGGCCCGGGTGAGCGACTCGAACGGGGAATGGTTCGAGGTCTACAATTCCGGCGCCGCGGCAATCGATCTGGACGGCTATACTGTAACCGCCGGATCGTACAGTCTCTCGATCGGATCCCCGCTGATGATCCCAACGGACGGGTTTGTAGTCTTCGGCAGAAAAACCGATTCATCGATCAACGGCGGGGTCACCGTCGATGAACAGTTTTATTTTACTTTAAGCAACACAGCCTCCGAGACCCTGACCCTGACCGCTCCGGACAGTACGGTCATCGACAGCGTCACCTACGGAAGCAGCCTCGGCTTTCCGGTGACCAACGGGGCGTCCATCTGTTACACCGGAGTGGGAGATGACAACGACGGGACCAACTGGGTGAGCGCCGAAACGATCGGGATGACCTATGGAGACGGTGATTACGGAACGCCGGGTGCACCCAACACGGCTACCGTGCCGGAACCGGCCTCAATGCTTCTGATCGGAACGGGACTTTGTGGTTTGCCGATACGAAGAAAGAGATAAAAGGAAAAGGATGCCATGGGAACTCAGAAGGGGTTACGACCCCTTTTTGAGCTCCCGTACCAGCCGGTTGATTGCTTCTTTTCCCTCCCGGTTCAGCCCCCGGAATTCAATTCCCATCCCCGCTTTTTCTGCCCGGTTGTCCTCCGCCTCAGCGGCGCCGTCGGCGGCCGGGAGATCCTTCACCCAGACAACCTCTCCCGTGCTATTCAGCGGAGCATCCCGGTTCGGCAGGTAAAACTTGAGCTGTACCGTTGTACCGACCGGCAAGGGAT
>JAADIO010000039.1 GCA_013151235.1 Deltaproteobacteria bacterium
AACTTCCCAATCCCACATCATTTAAGGTGGGGCAGGAGTACTTTTTTTTCTTGACAACTGTCAACCATATCAGCTTGTCGAAGGAAGCCGGCCGAAGGGTCGAAGGGCTTCGACTTTTTACGAGACCATCAAAGTTTACAGTCGTAAGGAGGCTTTCCGTGAGCAATGTACAAAGTTTAAACCACGCGGTGTGGGATTGCAAGTATCACATGTGAATTCCGAATGGTCGATTCTCTCGGTGCGTCACCGTGTTAACGAACAGGCTCCCAAGGGTTGCGAATTTTCGCAATTATGGCATAGTGTGTAGACTGGTAAAGAATTCGGAAAAGGAGTTTTAGATGGCTATTCGATCGATCAATCCGGCGACGGGTGATGTGCTGGAGTCTTTTGAAGAATGGGAGGAGGGGAAGGTTGCATCGACGCTTCACGATGTGGACCGGGCCTTTCAGTCCTGGCGGGAGACCTCTTTCGGTGAGCGGGCGGCCCTCATGAAGAAGGCGGCCGAGGTGCTGCGGGGGAACGTAGAGGAATACGGGCGGATCATGTCCACGGAGATGGGCAAACCGATCGTTCAGGCCCGAGCCGAGGTGGAGAAGTGCGCCTGGGTTTGTGAATATTATGCGGAGCACGCCGAAGGATTTCTGGCGGATGAGATCATTGAAACGGATGCCGACAGAAGTTATGTCCGTTTTGCTCCCCTCGGTACGGTTCTTGCCGTCATGCCCTGGAACTTTCCTTTCTGGCAGGTCTTCCGTTTTGCCGCTCCCGCCCTGATGGCCGGGAACACGGGGGTGCTGAAACACTCCTCCAATGTTCCGGGATGTGCCCTGTCTATTGAAAAGGTTTTTCGGGAGGCCGGTTTCCCTGAAAATGTTTTTCGGAGTCTCCTGATCGGTCCTTCCCGTGTCGAGGCCGTTATCGAAAGCCCCTTCGTCCGGGCCGTCACCTTGACCGGGAGCAGTGCCGCCGGTTCCAAGGTTGCGATGCAGGCCGGGCGTGTCCTGAAGAAGAGCGTTCTGGAATTAGGCGGAAGTGATCCTTTCATCGTTCTTGCCGATGCGGATCTGGAAGAAGCGGCCGGGATCGGGGTGAATGCCCGGTGCCTCAATTCCGGGCAGAGCTGTATCGCCGCAAAGCGGTTCATCGTCGTTGATTCCGTGCTGGACGATTTTCTTTCCCGCTTTCGGAAGAACATGGAGGCACTTGTCGTGGGCGATCCTTTAGGCGATGCGACGCAGGTCGGTCCCCAGGCAAGGGAGGATCTGATGCGCGATCTCCACGACCAGGTGGAACGGTCCGTTGCGCAGGGAGCGATGTTGATTACAGGCGGCAAGCCTCTCGAGCGGCCGGGGTACTTTTATCCTCCTACTCTTGTCTCGAATGTGAAGCCGGGGATGCCGGTCTTTGACGAGGAACTCTTCGGCCCGGTGGCGGCGGTGATTTCCGTTGCGGATGAGGAAGAGGCGGTGATGCGGGCGAACCAGACCTGTTATGGGTTAGGCGCCTCGATCTGGACGAAGGATCCCGTCCGGGGGGAACGGCTTGCCCGGAGGATTGAAGCAGGCGCCGTTTTTATCAATGGGATGGTGGCCTCCGACCCGAGACTTCCCTTCGGCGGGATCAAGGCCTCGGGCTACGGCCGGGAACTCTCCCGTTACGGGATCAAGGAATTCGTGAACATCCAGACGGTGTGGGTGAAGTGAAAAAAGAGGGTCTTTCTGAATCCTGCCGCTATACGTAAAGTTTGTTGACTTCAAGGATCTCTTCTGATACTTTGCGTGTATAAATTGTGCTGATACTTGGAGGTGGACATGAAATTTCGTGTCATTGTTGAACAAGATGAAGATGGCGTTTTTGTTGCCGAATGTCCGACTTTGCCGGGATGTGTATCACAGGGGGCCACTTATCGGGAAGCTGTGCTGAATATCTCTGAGGCAATCAAGGGCTATCTGGAGAGCCTGAAAAAACACAATGACCCCATTCCTCCTCCGATTTATGAAGAAATCATTGAGGTCAATGTATGACAAGACTTCCGGTCATTTCCGGCAAGGAAGCTGTCAGGGCATTTTCAAGAATTGGATATCAGGTTGACCATCAGACAGGAAGCCACATTATCTTAAGGCGAGAGTCCCCTCCTTTTCGACGACTTACAATCCCCAATCATAAAGAACTTGCGAAAGGTACTTTTCGTGCGCTTTTACGGCAAGCTGGAATCAGCGTGAAGGAGTTTCGTGATCTTCTTGGATAGAATCCTCCGTTCTTCATGGCTTGCTGAAGATCTTCCGGTGGAGTTTTTTCCGGTGGTTGGGAAGTAACCTTCGGTTTTCCTTTCTGCACGAGGCTGCTTCGCCGCAGCCGGAAGGGATTGTGGAGAACGCTCATATTATAAAAGCCCGGTCGGAAAATTCCGGCCGGGCTTTTGGTTGGGGGGGGGTACAACTCTGTCGGTTGATTAAAAACTGACCTGGAACTGGGCCAGCACGACGTTATCCTTGTATCCGCCGGTTACCTTCGTGTTCCATTCGTCTCCGCCGGTAAAAACGTAGTTCAACTGGATCCTCGCGCTCTCCTTCTTTTTCGGGAGGAGGTAGATGTTCAAACCGACGAAAGTGTTGGTCAGGTTGGTATCGTTCAGATCTTCCTTTCCGGAGTAGTAGCGGACGACCCCTTCCAGCATCGGGGTGAACCGGTAGCCTGCATGCAGATACCAGACCTTCTGGTCTTTGTCCTTCGTTCCCTTAAGATTGGAGCCGTCGATATATTCCCCTTTCAGTGTCAGGTGCTGGATATGGTAGGCGGCTGCGGCGTCCCAGACCTTGTAATCTTCGGTGTTCGCTCCGCCGGCGTTCTGACTCTTGCCGAAGGATGCTTCGGCGTGGAGGGTTTTTCCCATGTCGTAATGAATCCGGGCCGCATAGGCTGCGTCATCCCCCTTGGTGCCGGCGGAAACCACGGAACTTCGCGTCGTCGGGTTGAAATAGCCGATATCGTAACCGAGCCCGGTGCCGCCGATATTCCGGCCGCTCAGCATGGCGCCGAGGGAACGCTCCAGGACCAGTTTCTTTTCCATGCCCCGCTTTGTGATGTCGAGTTTTTTCCCGGAGATGTTGAAGTCCATCCCCACGGGTGTCTTGAACATCCCGACCTGGACCTTTGCGGCCTTGTTGAACTTGTAACCCACAACGGCGTCCTTGATGATTTGCGGCAGGAGGCCGACGTTTGAACTGTCCGTTTTGTTGAAGTCAACCTGGAGTTTACTGAAGACCTTCCCCCATTTCACCTTGTAACCAAGACGAACCCGGTCGGCGCCGAACCGAAGGCCGTTGTCGGTGTTGGTCTCTTTTTTCATGAGTCCGTCCCCGGTCTCGGCCGTCATCTGGGAGAATCCGAAGAGGTTGAGTTTAAGCGTCCGGCCTGCGACGTCTTTCTTGAAGATTCCTACGGCTCCGGCTCTCCCGGGCGCCGTGGCCATGACAAAGAACCCAACGATCATCCATATTCCTGCGGTGGTAAGAAGTTTTTTCAATGTTGCGCCTCCTTTCGTACAATTTCCGTTTGTGATGCTCTAAACATTGCGAATCGGAATGCTTGGCCTGTAACTCGTAGAGAGCATCAGGACTTAAGGTTGCTTTTTATCACCTCCCCCATGATGAAGTGTGTAGGATGTTTTGTGGTAATGTACGGTACAGCAAAAAACATGCCTGTTTTTCTTGGTCTTCTTGTCGGTCGGACCGGCGGAAATGGACATAACAGAACAATTTTCCTGATCGGCATGTTCAGGAATGTACAGTTTTTTGTTTTGATCGAGGCCTCATTGTTGATGTTTTCTGAGTGAAGGTCTGACTTCACCGGAGCGGATTCCCGCTTTCGTTTGATTCATGCTTTTGTCGATGGTTCAAACATCCAGGGTTTTCGGGGTTTGCCCTTGTGCTGTACGGAGCATACGATTCCGACGGCGCAACGAGCATCCTGATTGTGTTGTATGTCGGTGCAGATCGTTTGCCTGCGTGTAACAGGGGTTGTGAATGGAAGCCCGGTTTTGTCTTTGTTCTCCGTCCATCCCGTTCCGCAAGAGGAGCATCATGAACGCACGTTTCCGTACAGTTGAATCATACGGGGTGTCCGGAAATGTACATTCTTGTCCTGAATTGTCCATGAATAATAGGCATGTGCTTTGCATATTCCCTCTTTATGAAATGCTCTCATTTGATTGCTCTTATCGTGTTGGTGATGTCGTCCTTGGTAATGACCTCGGGTGTTTTTGCCGAGGCTCCGATCAAGATGCTTTTTTTCTATCAGAATGGATGCCGCTGGTGTATGCAGATGGAAGAAATCCTTCATGAGCCGGATATGGAGGGTCTTCTTTCACGACGTATACAGGTGATCCGGATTAATGTTCAGGGGCGGGAAAAAACTTCTGTTCTTGGAAAGGAGGGGAGGGATCTGGCACAGGAGTTTCACGTTTATGGAACCCCCACAATCATCCTGGTCGGAGGTGGAGAGAAAGAACTTCTAAGAATTCCGGGTGCTCTGTCGAAGAAGGATTTTCTGGACCTTGTCTGTCGATATCTTCCGGATATGGGGAAGAAGACCGGTTGTGGGAAAAAAAACGGGACATTATAGTGTTAAAATAGGATTCTTGATGTTAACGGACGTGGGAAAGGAGAAGCTTTATGGATGTAAGGGAGAAGGTTTTGTTCAAGGGGTTTTTCGGGGTGTTGGCAGGAGTCGTGATCCTCTCGGTCATCTTCGCAGCGCCGATTTGGGCTCATGCCGGGAATGCCGGGAACGGAGAGAAGATTGTAAAGACCCGGAAGCTGGGAAACTGTATTTCCTGCCATTACCTTCCCGGTGTTGAATCGCCGGGGGATATCGGACCGAGCCTGGTGGATGTGATGCGGGGATTTACGAAGGCGGACCGCAAGGTAGTTAGACAGTGGGTCCGGGATGCCCGGAGATTCAATCCCGACACGATTATGCCGCCTTTTGGTCCCAACAAGCTGTTGACGCCTGAACAGATTGATGATGTGGTTGAATATCTTTTCACCTTGAAAAAATAGCTGTGGAAGAATGAGGGGGGGAGGACGAGTTGCGTCCAAAACTCAGGAACATTCACAATCTTTAAACGAGTAAGGAGATCAGCAATGAAAGAAAAGGGTCAAACGTTGTCGAGAAGAGAATTCCTGACGAAAACCGGCTTTGCATCGGTTGCTCTTCTTACGGTCGGCACTCTTGGTTCCGTCATTCCCGTCCGTAAGGAAAGTCTTGCCTCTTGGATCGCTCCGCGTGATGCTGCAGCGATGGCGTTGAAAGATGTCAACGAGGAACTGAAGGCAACCTTTGGGAACCGGAAGATCGAGCTGTCCCATGTGACCATGAAGGCCCCCATTATTGCGGAAAACGGCGGCGTGGTACCAATCAACATTTCTTCAGATCTGCCGATGAAGCCGGGGAACTATGTAAAGAAGATTTATGTCTATGTGGATAAAAATTATGATCCCTATGTCGGTAGTGTCGATCTGACTCCGGCGAATGGGAAGGCCGCCTTTTCACTCCGGATCAAGATGCGGAAGACCTCTCAGGTGCGTGCGATCCTGGAGACGAGTCAGGGTAAGCTTTATGCTGCGGTGAAGACCGTTAAGGTAACGATCGGTGGGTGTGGCGGTTGATTTTCCATTCCCTCATCGGAGGATTGTCACGGGCTGCAGGAACGACTATAAACCATCGTTGAAATGAGAAAGAAATAAGGAGAATAACAATGCCTAAAGGAGTGGGAAAGATCAAAATCAGATTGCCCAGAACCGTGAAAAGAGGCCAGGTGATTGCAGTGAAGGCGCTGATTACGCATCCCATGGAGACGGGGTTCAGGAAAAACAAGAAGACCAAGAAAAAGATTCCGGCTTATTATATCAATGATGTGAGCGTTTTTTACGGGGGCCGACTCGTCACGCATTCGGACTGGACGATTGCCGTCAGCACGAATCCTTTCATCACCTTCTATCTGAAAGCGGACAAGACGGCGCCGTTGAAGATTGTCTGGAAGGATAACAAAGGCGGGGTTTTTGAGAAGACCGTACAGATTATACCCCGGTAGATTGTGTGTCCGAATATTCCTATCCAACTGAGTGGGAGGTAATGGGAAAATGCAAAATAAGATATCGATTCTGTTGAATATGATGGCCGTCTTTACCGGAGTCGTTCTGGTTCTGGGAATTCTGAATTCCTGTGCAGGCACCCGGGAAGCAACACACTCCGGTGGTACGGTTGTCAAAGAGTTTACACCGAGCATGTCTTTCGAAGAGTATCAGAAACGTTATAATGAGTACTACGGGGATGCAACTGCGCAGATGGCCGAGGAGGGAAATCCGGCGGAATTTCTCCTGGATGACGGCAAGGATCTTGCTAATACCGTGGCCGGGACCAAAGGGAAGTCGTGTGCAAGCTGTCATGGAAAGGATGCTGTAAAGCTGAAAGGGGTGGCCGCGACCTTCCCGAAGTACAATGCCGATCTCAAAGGAATTATGACTCTTCCCCTACAGATTAATCTTTGCCGGAAGAATGCGATGGGCGCCGAGCCCCTGAAATACGAATCCTATGATCAACTTTCTCTGACCATGTATATCCGGTCCCTCTCCAACGGGATGCCGATTCATGTTTCTATCGACGGCCCGGCCCGTCCTTTTTATGAAAAGGGCAAGGCCTTTTATTACAAGCGGCAGGGGCAGTGGAATTTCAGCTGTGCCATCTGTCATGTTAAATATGCCGGTTACCGGGCGCGGGCGAACCTGCTCTCGAATAACAAACACCATGTTGATCACTGGCCCTGCTATCGGCTCAAATGGGGCAAAACCGGGTCTTTGCATAGGCGGTTTCGGGGCTGTATGAAGAACATGCGTGCCAAACCGCTGGCCTATCAGAGCGAAGACTATCGGAACATGGAACTCTATCTGACCCACATTGCCAACGGAGAGCCGATCCAGGTGCCCGGGATGAGAATGTAAGGTATCATGGGGGGAGTCCGCCGCAATCAACCGGGGATAGGATTTTCAGAAGGAGTGAATAATGCGTTTGACAAGACGGGATTTTATGCAGATGGCCGGACTTGCGGTCGGCTCCGCCTGGCTGACTCCGTCGGCGCTCGCCCGCAAATTGCGGCCGGAGAATCTTCTTAGATTCACGCCCAAAGGGGACCTCACTATCCTGCATACTACGGACAGTCATGCACAACTGGTCCCGATCTATTATCGGGAACCGGATGCTAATATCGGCGTCGGAGCTGCGGAAGGCAAGCCACCTCATCTGTGCGGCAAGGAATTTCTCAGGTATTACGGCCTGAAGCCGGACAGCCTTGAGGCCTATGCCTACACCAGTGACGATTATATCGCCCTTGCGAAGGAGTTTGGGAAAATGGGGGGATATGCCCACCTGATGACGCTGATCCGGAAGATTCGGGCGGAGCGGTCGGGCAAGGTCCTCTACATCGATACCGGGGACACCCTGCAGGGATCGGCGACGAGTCTCTGGACCCGCGGCGAAGATATGGTCCGTGTCCTGAACCAGATGGGATGTGAAGCGTTGGCCGGGCATTGGGAATTTACCTATGGTGAAGAACGGGTCCTGGAACTGGTCAAGATGATGAACTTTCCCTTCCTTGCACAGAATGTGCATGATGCCACATGGGGTGATCAGATCTTCAAACCCTATACGATCAAGTCCGTCAACGGTCTTTCCGTGGCGCTGATCGGGCAGGCCTTTCCCTACACACCGATCGCTAATCCGAGGCGGTTTATTCCAA
The DNA here is from genome assembly GCA_013151235.1 of Deltaproteobacteria bacterium. Taxonomy (NCBI): domain Bacteria; kingdom Pseudomonadati; phylum Myxococcota; class Myxococcia; species Deltaproteobacteria bacterium. Next base: position 7,796 of record JAADIO010000039.1, read on the forward strand.
ACTGGTCTTTCGGGATTCGGGAGGAGAACATGCAGTCCGTTGTGAACGAGGTTCGGGCCAAGAAGGTCGATCTCGTCGTGGTGCTTTCCCACAACGGGATGGATGTGGACCAGAAAATGGTCAGCCGGGTCAAGGGAATTGACGTGATCCTGGGAGGGCATACGCATGATGGTGTTCCGAAGCCGGTGGTGGTTGGGAACACGCTGGTTATCGGATCAGGATGTTACGGGAAGTTTCTCTCCCGGCTGGATCTCGATGTAAAAGGGAAAAAGATTGTCGATTATTCTTATCGGCTGATTCCCGTGATGTCGGAGATGATTGATCCGGACCCGGAGATGGAACAGTTGATCCGGAAGATCCGGCGGCCCTATCAGAAAAAACTCGGGGAAGTTGTCTGCGAGACGGAGAGTCTGCTCTACCGCCGCGGGAATCTGGACGGCAGTTTTGACGAGCTGATCTGTGATGCCTTGCTGGATCATTACGATGTTGATTTTGCCCTTTCTCCCGGCTTTCGCTGGGGGCGTACGGTTCTGCCCGGTCCGGTAACAGCGGAAGATGTCTATTCGCAGACGGCATTGACCTATCCGAACACCTATAAAGCAAAGATCAGTGGAAAAACACTGAAGGCGGTTCTGGAAGACATTACCGATAATATTTACAACCCCGATCCCTATCGTCAGCAGGGGGGGGATATGGTCCGGAGCAAAGGGCTCGAATTCAGTGTGATCCTCGCGGGGACCATGGGGAACCGTGTGCATAATATCAAGGTTCGGGGCAGGGACGTGAAACCGGATGACCAGTTTACCTTTTCCGGTTGGGCCTCCATGGCCGAACAGCCGGGGCCGCCTGTTTACGATATTGTCCTGAACTATGCACGAAAAAAGAGAAAGGTCCGGGTGAAGCTGGATCGGCCGAAGTTGATCTGATCCACCGGGCTTTCGCTGGGAGTTATATGCCTATCCGGTCTTTTGATGCTCTTCGGTAATGAAAGGCCGTGATATTCGAAAAACGGGCCATCCTGTATATCTCTAAGATTGCTTCAGCGTTGCGCAAAGGCTGGCTCCTTTCATCAGTTTATACGGAATCGGTGACTGAGGTGCTCTTGAAGCGGATTGACTTTGAGGGCACTTTTTTTTAGAATGAGCCGCAAGTTGCTTTGAAAATCTTTCCCGAAGGGAACCGTCCCATGAAGCAGGCAATTTCTTGCAATGCTTCAATTTTCTGGCTGTTGTTCAGTATTCTCTTCCCGCTGCCGGTATATGCCGTATCGGCTGGTTCCCATGCCGCTTTGCGAATGATCGTCATCCCGATGAGACCGCCTTCCCGGATGTACAGGGATTTCCTGCCTTTGAAACATTATCTGGAGAAAAAACTGGATCAGCCGATCGATCTGGATGTTGCGCGAAAGAATTCTGAAATTGCCCAACTCTTCGAAAAAAAAGAGATCGATATCGCCTTCGTTTGTCCTACCCTCTATTGTGATCTGACGCGGGCGGTCTCCGTGGTTCCTCTGGTGAAACTGCGGATTAACGGGAGTGATCAGTATCGGAGCGTCCTGGTGGTCCGGAAAGATTCTCCGATTTATCGAACAGCGGATCTTTATGATCGTACACTGGTCTATGGGAGGTATTACTGTCCCGGTTCGGGGCTTCTGCCGAGGATCATGTTCAAACGGGTCGGTTTGTCCGAGAATGATTTTCTGGAAGTGGTCAATCTCGGGAATGACGAGAGCGCCCTCCTGGCCGTGATGGCCCGGATGTTCGACGTCACCGGTGTGCCGGAGATGGCCGTGAGTCTCCTGGAAGAGAAAAACCTCCGTATCCTCCGTTATTCGGATCCGATACCGCAGTATCTTTTCGTGGCGCGCAACGGCATGGATGAGAAGTTTATTCAAAAGTTGAAAGAGGAAATGCTCGGCTTAAACCATGATGCGGACAAGCAGGCCATCATCGGCGGCATCGAAAAAGGAGTGGATGGATTTTCGGAGGCGAAAGATTCCGATTACGACATTGTTCGTGTGCTGATTGAAAGTCTGGACGGGGGGGCGGTTGGATCCGCATTTTCCAAAGGGGAACATACCCTTGTCGTAGAGCCGCTCTATTATGATGCGGATCTTTTCCGTCGGCTGAAACCGTTTCTCTCGAGATTGCGATCGGAAACGGGCTGGAATTATCATCTTCGTATTCCGGAGAGTATCAAGGCATTCCTGAAAGATAAAGAGGAGGGAAAAGGGGACTTCTACCTTCAGGAAGCCGGACTTTTCTCCCAATTCGGGACTTCCCGGGAAGAATCGATCGGCTCGTTGAGTCTTGTGCCGAAGGAGGCGAATCGTGCTGTGATTGTTGTACCCGGAAGAGGTGCTGTGAAGAGGTTGAAGGACCTGCGGGGGAAAACGGTTGGAGTCCCTTCACGGTTTTCGGAAGGCGGTTTTCTGGCTCAGACGCGTTGGTTAAAGAATCAGGGTATTCCGCAGGATTCCATCCGGGTCAAGGTCCTGGGAACCTGTGAGAATGTCTTGATGAATGTCTATCTCGGGAAGGTGGATGCCGGTTTCGTGACGCTTGATACGTTTCAGCGTTTGGAAAAAGACCTCCAGCCGAAACGTGTCGTGATCCTTGGTGAGACCCCTCCCCTCGGTGATTGGGTGATTACCGCTCGCAAAAATGTTCCTGACGTGATCAGGAAGAAAGTTGGGAAGATCCTTGAAGAAGAGGTTTTTCGCTCCCCGCGGAACTGAGTGGACATGAATCTGTTTCGGAAGCTTCACTACGGTACCAGTATTAAAACCAAGGGTGTGATCTATGTCATTGTATTGATCCTGGTGATTTTTCTGACTGTCAGTGTCCTGGTCATGTCAACGGCCAGAAAGAACCTTGTCGAACAGCTCGATCAATTTCACTGGAGCATTGCCCGGAAAGTCTCTCTGACGGCTTCGGATGCCCTCTTGTCCCGTGACTACGGATTTCTGATGGAGCAGATCCGGCAGTTGAAGTCTTCCGGGGAGGTGCGGGGGATCCGGATTATTGATAATCGGCATGTGATCATTGCCTCGGATCAGGTTTCCGAAATCGGGACCTCGGATGCCGAGCTTGCGGAGTATTTAAAACATCAGGGAGAGAAATATTGTGTCCCGGCAGAGAGTGGAGCGGATATTCTCATGCCGGTTGAGATCGAGAAGGATATTCTGGGGGCATTGAAGGTCAGTTTTGACTGGGATGCCGAGAGGAAACGCATTGATCAGGAGTTCGGACGAACCTTCCGTCAACTTCTTTACCTGGCATTGGTCATCTTTTTTCTCGGGACCGGCGGCGCCTTTATTGTTTCCCGGGCGTTGACTCGACCGATTATTGATCTTTCCAGAAAGATTGAAAAGTTTGATAAGGAGATCTACCCTGAAAACGGTTCCTTGAGTGCCGTCTCTTATAAAGACGAAAGTCTGCAGCTTCAGGATGCCTTTACACGGATGGTCGAGAATCTGAGAAAATATCTGAAAGAATATAAAAGAGTATCTGAGGAGCGGGAAAAGCTGACCTGCATGGCTGCCATCGGACAGATGTCGGCCCAGATCGCGCATGAGACTCGTAACAGTCTCTACGCAATCCGTGGGGCCATCGCCGGTCTGGAAAAGGCGGACAGTCTTTCCGAAGCTCGTGAATATGTCGATGTGATTAAAGATGAAACCCGGGAAATGACCATGATGTCGGACGATTTCCTCCGGTTTGCCAGAACCCCGGAACCGGTGCTGGTCCCCTGTTATGTCGATGATGTGGTGCAGCGTGTGGTGGAACTGCTCGATCCGGACATGGAGGATTCGAAGATTTCGGTCAAGAAGGTCGGGCAGCGGGTTCCGCAGGTCATGGCGGACCCCACCCTGCTGAAACAGGCCATTATGAATCTTTTCCTGAACGCAATCCAGGCCATGGAACAGGGGGGAACGATTACCGTGGAATACCATCCGGCGGGCGATTTTGTTGAAACGGTCATTCAGGATGATGGACCGGGAATTCCCGAGGAGATCAACTATAAAGTTTTCCAGCCGTTTTTTTCCACCAAGATCTATGGGACGGGGCTGGGCCTTCCCACGGTCTATAAATTGATTGTAGCCCAGAAGGGGGAGGTGGATCTGGAAGATTCGAAGGTCGGTGCACGGTTCATGATTAGATTGCCGATTGTGAAAACGAAGGGGGCATAAGCACCATGCAGAAGATTCTGATCGTGGATGATGAAAGAAATATCCGGAAGGTCCTTTCCACCTATCTGAAAAAGGAGGGATTTGAGGTGGAGACTGCCCGAAATTACGAAGAATCTCTTTCCAAGATCGGGGAGCAGAAGATTGATCTGGTCCTTACGGACATGCGGTTGCCGGGGCCCTCCGGGTTGCATCTGCTCCAATGGATCAAGAGAAATCATACCTTTCTGCCGGTGATACTGATTACGGCTTTCGGGAGCATTGACAGTGCTGTGGAGGCGATGAAGAGCGGTGCGTCGAACTATCTCACGAAACCGATGGACATGGACGAGATGATGGCCATTATTCGCCATACCCTGATGAAATCGAAGGGGAGAAATACAGCAGATCAGGCAGAACAATCTGAGGAACGATTCGGGATTATCGGAAGGAGCGCCGCCATCAACGAAGTCATCTCCACGATCCAGGTTGTCAGTTCAAGCCGCGCGAATGTCCTGATCACGGGGGAATCGGGGACAGGGAAGGAACTCGTGGCCGGGGCGATCCATGCCGCCTCTCCTCGCAAGGAACTCCCCTTTATTGCGATCAACTGTGCCGCCGTTCCTGCGGACCTGATTGAAAACGAACTGTTCGGGCACGAAAGCGGCGCTTTTACCGGCGCCGTTTCCAGAGAGGCCGGCAAGATTGAGCTGGCCGACCGGGGCACCCTGTTTCTCGACGAAATCGGGGAGATGTCCCTTTCCATGCAGATCAAGCTTCTTCGTTTCATGCAGGAAAGGGTGTTTTTCAGGATCGGGGGAAAGAGCCAGATTGCGTCGGATTGCCGGATCATTGCCGCCACGAATCGTGACCTGGAAGAAGAGGTGAAAAAGGGGCGTTTCCGGGAGGATTTCTTCTATCGTCTGAACGTTATCCAGATCAGAATCCCTCCTCTCCGGGACCGGAAAGGGGATGTTCCCCTTCTCGTCAAGCACTTCCTGGATAAATACTCCGGGGAGAACAAGAAGTTTATCCGCGGAATAGATTCGGTGGCTCTTGATGCGCTCATCCAGTATGAGTGGCCTGGGAATATCCGGGAATTGCAGAACATTATCGAAAGGGGCGTGGTCTTGTCCCGCCACGATACCATTGCACTGGAAGATCTCCCCAATAAATTGAAGAATAATTTTTTGGAATCCGCCGGGGAGGAGACGCCGCCGGAGGACCAGGATCTCCTGGCGCTCTCCGGGATGACCCTCGCCGAGCTTGAACGGATTGCCGTTGTCAAATCCTTGAAAGTGGAGAACTGGAACCAGACCCGTGCAGCGAAGAGACTGGGTATCACACGTCGGCAGTTAAGGACAAAAATGGAGAAATACAAACTGCTGTGACGAGGTTTTTCACGGGCATCCCATCATTATAACCCACAGGGTCCGGTATTTCATCTCGTTCATTCCGGAACACTTCCTGAAGCGTCTTTGTACATTTTTGAACATCACCCCGTGGATGACGGTTGCTTGGTCTGTGTAACCTGCTGAATTGAAAAGCTTTACATTGACAGGCATGATATATGCAATTCTCCCGACAATGTGCGGCCAAGACGGATCAATAACTTTCATTTGCAAACCGGAGGAATCAGGAAATGGCGAAGCAGAAGATTCGGGAATTCATAGTTATACTTCTGATTATTGCAGGATTTGTCGGGGTCTTGTACCTGATTTTCCGGACGCGCGGGTTTCTGACGCTTGATCCGGATAGTCTCTCCGACGAAGAAATCGCGTTGATCAAGGCCGCCATCCGAAACCATGTACTTTGGGCGGGATTGTTGATCGGAGGCGTCATGGGAGCGATTGTGCAGCGGTCGAAATTCTGTATTGCTGCGGCATGCCACAGTGTTGTTACGATCAAGGACCTGAGCCAGACCCGGGCGTATGCCACGGCGCTGATCGTGGCGATCCTGGGGACCCAGATCCTCTACAGGACCGGGGAGGTGGATATTACTCGATGTATCTACATTGCATCCCCTGTGACATGGCTCAGTTTTATGGTCGGCGGATTTGTCTTCGGCGTCGGGATTGTTTACGCCGGTGGATGCGCCAGCAGAATTCTCGTTCGTGCGTCGGAAGGGAATTTAGGGGGACTGGTGAGTGTCATGGCTTTTATCTTTTCTTCCGGAGCGACTCTCTGGGGGATTCTTGCCCTGGTGCGGGTAGACTATTTCAATCAACTGACGTTGAATCTGAAGACGCAATACATTCCGCATCTATTACAACAGTTCCCCTTCTGGGTGGTGATCCTGATTGTTGAAGTCTTGCTGTTTGTTTTTGTTTTGTCGGCTCCCAGGGATTCGGAGTGGTGGGGGATGCGCTGGCCGGTTGCCGGGGTTGCAATCGGGTTGACGGTTATTCTCGCCTGGTGGATCAACGGGGCCGCCTATCGGGCAATCCCTTTTATCGATTCTTTTTCCTTTACCGGTCCGGATGATCCGACGCTCCTGCAGACCTGGCGTCCCAAAAGCCTGACTTTTGCGCTGGCGGATGCCCAAACCTTCCGTTATATTATTATGTGGACGGGAGAAAAGATGAATTTTGGGATTGCCACCGTATTTGGCGTGATCGGAGGTGCGCTTTCGGCTGCAATGGTTACCGGGACGTTTCACTGGGTGGCTCCTCCCCTTCAGCAATTTAAATATAATCTCGTCGGAGGACTTCTGATGGGCTTCGGTGCGGTTCTGGCATTGGGATGCAATATCGGGCAAGGGCTCAGCGGATTCTCCACGCTCTCTTTCGGCAGTATCCTGACGATGACCTTTATCCTCATCGGAGCGATTTCGGGCGCCAGGTTCATGAACTGGCAATTAATGAGGGAGGTCTAAAGGTGAGTCCCCTTCGCAGAGTCTTTTTCGGGATTCTATTCCTCCTTTTGGGAACACAATGTGCTTTTTCTCAAGAGACAACGGCCCACCGCTCGTCGCCCTGTGCAAACCCCGTTGTTCTTTATTCCGTGCAAGGGGATTATGATCAGGTTTGGGGAGATCTGAAGATGGCGCTGAACGACCGGGGACTTGTGGTTTCCAGTGTTTCCCATGTGGGAGAGATGATCGATCGGACCGGCAAGGCCCTCGGCAGGACCCGGAAGGTTTTCGGAAAAGCCAATGTGATGGAATTCTGCAGCGCGGTCATTTCCCGTGACATGCTTGAACAGAATGCTCACCTGATTGCATTCTGTCCCTATCAGATCATGGTCTATTCCCTGCCGGATGACGACCATAAGATCTTTATATCCTACCGCCGGCCGATCTGGAACGGTCCCGCGGACCGGAAGGTTCTGGAGAAAGTGGAAAAGCTGGTGAGCGGGATCATCCGAGATGTCGTAGACTTGTACGGAGGTGAATCGGAATTATGATTGCCTTCCTGAAAGATTTCTCCTCCCTCCGCCGGTTGTCTTACCGGCCATTGGTCGTGATGCTGGTTTTGCTCTTTGCCGGGGTTGCCCGGGCGGAAGGCCCTTCGACTTCTCAAAGCGCGGACGGTTTTTTCGATCTTTTTATGGGAGATTTAGGTGAGGAGCTTCAGACAGCTCGGGAAGAGGGGAAAAAGGGAATATTGCTTTTTTTTGAGATTGATTCCTGTCCATTCTGCATTCGTATGAAACGGCGACTTCTGAGCCGTGCAGACGTTCAGGACATTTTCGGCAAGGCGTTCCTCCGGTTTTCCGTCGATGTAGAGGGGGATGTGGAGATCACCGATTTCCGGGGGAAAACCATGCGCGAGAAGGATTTTGCGCTGAATCAGCGTGTACGGGGTACGCCAACGATGATCTTCTATAACCTGAAGGGGAAAGAGGTTACCCGGTATGTCGGTGCGATTGATCGGTTGGATAACCTGTTGTTGCTGGAAGAATATGTGACGGGAGAGGTCTATCGTAAGATGCCCTTTATTCGGTATAAGCGTCTCCACCGGAACACACAAAACAGCCATGTGCCGTAGGGATAGTGACGGAGCAAAAAGACTCTGCTTTGCTTTTTTCTGGATGCTGGTCTGTTGTTTCCCCTGTCTGTGTACGGCGGACCCGATTCGTACGCCTCTCCCCGAGCCTTTGACCCTGCAAAGGGCGCTGGCGTTGGCCGATGAGCCGGATCCGGCCCTTGCCGAGGCCCAGGCGGATCTGGAAGGTGCGGAGGCGGATCGTCGTTTGATTGAATCGACTTTGGGAATTCAGGCCTCCTTTTCCGGAAATCTCCGCTGGATCAAGCCGGATCCCCTCGCTCCGGATCCTTCACAAAACGATTCGAGTCTTCATTTCAATATCAGAAAACGTCTCTATGATTTTGGTCGAAGCCGGTACGGTCTTTCCGCTGTTCGTTCAGAGATTGAAGCCTCTGAATGGCTTTATGAAGATGCCCGGCAGCAGCGGCGCATTGAGATCATGGTTCGTTTTCTTGAGGTTCTTCTCGCGGATATGGAATATGACCGGGACAGTGAGGCCGCCGCCGTGGCCTATGCGCGTTACGACCGGCTACGGGACCGGAATGAACTGGGGCAGGTCTCGGACATTGATCTGCAACAGGCTGCAAGCGAGTATCGTAAGGCACGGCGGGATCGCGCCGTCAGTCAGGCGCCCCAGCGAACCCGCCGTGCCCTCCTTGCGGAGGTCCTCAATCGTCCGGGAGAGCTTCCGGTGACCCTGGTGGAACCGGAATTCGCGGGGCTGGACCGGGATCCGCCGCCGGTGGATGACCTGATCCGGGAGGCTTTGAAAATGAATCCCGTCCTGCGTGCCCTTCGGTCTCAGGTGCAGGCCGTTCAGGAAAAACTGAAGGAGGATCGGGCCGGGCGAAACCCGATCCTTACGGCGGAGATTCATCGGGCTTTTTATAAACGACGTTTTGGTTCCCGGGACCAGTGGCGGGCGGACATGCTGTTGGAGGTCCCTCTCCTGACGGGGGGGACGGTCGAAGCGAACGAGGCCGAACACCTGGCCGAGCGGCATCGACTGGAGGCGCGTCTTGACCGGCGAAGCCGGGAAGTGCGACAGGCGGTGCTGGAGAGATGGGAGGAGATCCGGACACTCCGGCAAGGACTTGTGGAAGCCCGAGCGAGAGTGCAATACCGTGATCTCTATCTCGATCGGAGCCGCTCTCTCTATGAACTGGAAGTCAAGACCGACCTCGGGGATGCCATGACGCAGAATGTGGCGGCGTTCCTCCATGAAACACGAACAAAATTTGAATTGGCGCTGGCGTGGGCCAGACTGGCTGCCTTGACCGGAAAGTCGGCCGGTTTTTTGAAGGCCGAATCCGGGTCGGCGTCGCCTCATAAGAATCGAAAAGATTGATGGGTGAATTCCTGCTTGAGAAAATTCTGTTCCGCCGGAAGAGGGTTGCGGGATGTATCTTTTGCCTTCTGCTGGGAAGCATCCTCCCGGCATGGGCGGTGGAGTACCCCTCGGTCTTGAAATGGGATAGAAGGGTGGAACTCAGCACTCCTGTTTCAGGTATTGTTTCCGAAGTTGCCGTACACGAAGGGGAACGGGTGCGTAAAGGTCAACTTTTGCTGCAACTGGATGACCGTCCCTTTCGGTTGGAAATCGATCGGGCTCGATCGGTTGTCAAGCGACTTGTCGTTGTGCTTGATGAGGCACGGCGGGAGAAGGACCGGGCCGAAGAACTCTATGCCCGCACTGTCCTGTCCGACCATGAATTACAATTGGCCCGGATCGGATGGACGATTGCCGACGCAAAACTGGAATCAGCAAAGAGCGATCTTGCCCGGGCGAAACTGGATCTCGAATACAGTACGGTCCGGGCGCCGTTTGACGGAAGGATCCTGGAGCGGCATGCGGAGGTGGGGCAAACCCTCGTGCAGCGTTTCCGGTCGACGCCGCTCATTGTATTGGCTGCATCGGACCGAATGTGTGCCCAGGCCCTGATGACGCAGGAACAGTTCTCAAACGTTACCCCCGGCCAGAAAGTGATGGTGAAGGTGGAAGGGCATCTTTATCCCGGGACGGTGCGGTCCATTGGCTTAACACCGGTGTCTGCAGAGGTTCCCGGGGCGCTTTATCCTGTGGATATTGTCTTCCGCATCGATCCGGTGATCACGTTTCGGGCGGGACAGCCGGCCACGATTCTTTTCTCCGGCGATTCCTTATAGATATCGTATCCGGAAGAGGTGAAGAAGAGCGGTGGATCCTTCAACTCCGGAACAGGAGATTGACCGTACATTGGATATCCGGGGGTTTGTCTGCCCTCTGCCGGTTTTGAAGACCAAGCAGGCGTTGGATCGGATGAAACCAGGGGAGATTTTGAAGGTGATGGCAACGGATCCGGATGCCGGGGCGGATATTTCACGGCTCTTCAAGCGTCTCGGGCATTCGGTTCTGAACGTCCGGGAGGAGGGAGAGGGGATTACCGTTCTGATCCGTAAAAAATAGCATTGCGCTGCTCCGCTTTTTTGAATATCCCACCTCCTGCCGGCGACCGCTTCCCGGATGCCGTGGGGACGCGATTTTGGGGACGTTGTTACCGGACGTGCATATTGATATTCAGAAAGATTTCTAAAAAATCAAGCGGAGGAAGCTTTCTCCCGTTGATCCTGTCTGAAGAAAACTCGCGAGAATTATCCCCTGAGCGATTCCAGTACTTCCCAACGCTCATAGACCCCGGTCAGTTCATTGTCCAACGCCTCAAGTCTTGCCCTGGTTTCAGCCACCTTTTTGCCGCTTGATCGATAAAAGGCGGGATCCGCCAGACGGGTATGGATCTCTTCCCGTTCCGATTCAAGCGCCTCGATGCGCTCGGGAAGAGCTTCCAGCTCCTTTTGTTCCTTGAAGGTCAATTTCCGTTTTGAGGCCGAACGATCAGGGCGCCTGTCCTTTTTTTTCTCCTTGCCCGGAAGCACGGGAGCGGGCTCTTTTCTCTGTCTGAGCCAGTCGTCATAGCCGCCCACATATTCGTTCACACATCCTTCCCCTTCAAACACGAGCGTGCTGGTCACGACATTGTTGATGAATGCCCGGTCGTGGCTTACAAGAAGGACCGTTCCCGGGTAGTCCATCAGGAGTCCTTCAAGCAGATCCAGAGTCTCCATATCCAGATCGTTCGAGGGCTCATCGAGTACAAGCAGGTTTGACGGTTTCGTGAAAAGCTTGGCCAGCAACAGCCGGTTGCGCTCCCCTCCCGAGAGGACCTTCACCGGGCTCAGCGCACGCTCCGGAGGAAAAAGAAAATCCTGAAGATAACCGATCACATGACGCCGATTCCCGTAGAGGGTCACATAGTCGCTGCCGTCCGCCACATTATCCCGGACACTTTTTTCATCATTGAGGAGCGCCCGGTGCTGGTCGAGGTAGGCTGGTTGGAGTTTCGTGCCGTGCCGGATCGTCCCTTCCATCGGGATAAGTTGACCGAGCAATATCTTGAGCAACGTGGTCTTCCCCGCTCCGTTCGGTCCGATAATGCCGATCTTATCGCCGCGCAGGATCGTTGTTGAAAACCCCCGGATTGTATCAACCCCGCCATAGCTGTAACCCACGCCCTCCGCCTCAATTACGGTCCGCCCCGTCTGCTCCGCCTTCTGTATTTGCATCCGCACATTGCCGATTCCCTCGCGCCGCCCCGCCCGGATCCTGCGCATTTCCTTGAGTGCGCGCACGCGGCCTTCATTGCGCGTCCTGCGCGCTTTCACCCCTTGCCGTATCCAGGCCTCCTCTGCAGCCAGCTTCTTGTCGAACTTGGCGTTTTCTGTGGCCTCCTCCGCCACTGCGGCCTCTTTGAGTTCCTGATAGATCTGATAATTTCCAGGCCAGTTCGTGAGGCGGCCGCGATCGAGGTCCACGATCCGTGTCGCAAGCTTCCGGATCAACATTCGGTCGTGGGTGACAAACAGAAGTGCCCCGCCGAAAGAAAGCAGAAACTCCTCCAGCCACGCAATGGTATCGATATCCAGATGATTCGTAGGCTCGTCCAGAAGCAAAAGGTCCGGCTCGCTGACCAAGGCCCGGGCAAGCAGGACCAGCCGCTTGCGGCCGCCGGAAAGCTCGGAGAACTCCGTATCGGCCGAAAGCTTAAGCCGCGAGAGCATCGTCTCGACGTGCGGTTCTATGTCCCAGCCGCCAGCCGCCTCCAACCGGTGCTGAACATTTTCAAAGGCGGTCATCAGCTTCTCGCTCTGATCCCGGCCCAGCCTGCCGCCCAGATTGTGATACTCGGCCAGCAGTTTTCCCTGCTTACCAAACGCGTCCGCTACCACATCAAAAACGGTGCCGCAAAGCCCCCTTGGAACCTCCTGGGCAAGCCCGGTGATTGTCACCCCCTGCCGGAACACGATGCTGCCTTCATCCGGTTTGACTTCACGGGCGATCAGCCCCATAAGAGTCGATTTGCCTGTCCCGTTCCTCCCGACCAGGCAGACCCGTTCGCCCCGGTCGATAGAGAGATTAATACTCTCGAGAACGGGCAGCCCTCCAAAGCTGATTTTCACACCCTGCAAACTCACCAATGCCATAAAAACCTCTTTTGTTCACCGGAAAACATTCTGTGCGAAGCCTTCCGCTCTTTTCCGGCCTATCATGACGATCATTCATGCAATATCAGGGATAGAATCATAACAGAAATCACACATTTTGAACATTTGCATTCAGTATGGAGGAGATCGCCCGAGATCAGCCTGCTTGTCGATTTGACAAAGCGGCCCCTCTCTGTCATTAATAGGGCTACCTTACTTTATAATGATACTTGGGGAGAGGCCATGGCGGAACATTTTCATATCGACGACATTGCAAGCTTCAGCACGGAAAAAATGACCGTTAAGATTACACACGATTCCATTAATTTTCGACAACTCCTTTTCTGTTTCATGGCCGGGCAGGAGCTTCCCGTCCATTCCCACGATGTTGACTCCGAGATCATCTTTGCAATTATGGACGGAGAAGGAATCCTGATCGAAGAGGGCAAAGAAGTGGAGGTCAAAAAAGGCGATATCGTGATCGGACAGGTTCGGATTCCCCACGGTATCCGGGCTGTGAGCGATCTGAAGGTGCTGGTGACCATCACTCCGCCGTTGTAGTCCAGGATGAAGTTCCAGTCTTTTTATCTGTATATGATGGTGTCGTAAAAAGTCAGTTCCCGGATACCGTTCATGGTTCGACAGGCTCACCACGAACGGAATATCAATCACTTACACCGTTCGCCCTGAGCGTGTCGAAGGGTCGAACGGACTTTTTACGACTTCATCAATTTTGTTTTATTCGTATATTCTAATTTGCCGGGCTGTTGCCGTCTCCCCCTCCATGGATAATGCGTAATTTCCTTCTCTTTTCATAATGTTATGAGCCACGAAGTTTTATATATCAAGTTCGGAATATTTAATTCTTGACAATTAAATAGTGAATTGCTAACTTACCATGCTCCGGGTAACGTTATTGTAAAACAGCGTTTGATTGCCGACGTCCTGCCTTATTGTAGTCCGAATCAGAGTCCTGAAGGTGGTTTGCAGGTATCTCAAGGCGAGACGAGAGGATCATCCGATCTTCATCTTGCTTTGCCGGAAGATGAAAAAACGCGGGTTACGATATGGATACCGACAAGATTGCGAAAGGGGTCCGGTTGATCCTGGAGGGGATTGGTGAGGATCCGGAACGTCCCGGTTTGAAAGAGACTCCTCGACGGGTTGCGGAGTTCTATGAGGAGATTTTCGGCGGGTTGACAGCCGACCTGTCGCAGGTGATCCGGCCGATTGAAGGGGAGGCTCATAAAGAGATGGTCATGGTCCGGGATATTCCTTTCTACTCGGTCTGTGAACATCACCTTCTTCCCTTTATCGGAAAGGCCCATATCGCCTATATCCCGGGGGAAGGAAAGATCGTCGGGTTTTCAGCCTTCACCCGGGCGCTGGATCTGCTGGCCCGAAGACCGCAGGTTCAGGAACGGTTGACCACACAATTAGCCGACCTGATCGTGGCGAGTATCGACCCGCGGGGGGCCATGGTGGTGATTGAAGCGGAGCAGCTCTGTGTCTCCATGCGGGGCGTGAAGAAGGCCGGGGCGAAGACGATTACTTCGGCGGTACGGGGGATCTTTGAGACCCACGAGCGTACCCGGATCGAGATGCTGGAGTTGATGCGGAAAGGGCAATAGGAACCGTTGGTAACCTGAGGAGGAGAGGGAGCAGAGATTATGATCGTACAAGAGACGAAACCGATTGAAACCATCAGGGAAATGCTCAAGGACGTGAAGAAGATCTTTCTCGTCGGCTGTGGAGACTGTGCAACGGTCTGTGAAGCGGGCGGACCCGATGATCTGAAACGGATGGAGGAGGCTCTCAAGGGGGAGGGGATCGAGGTGACCGGGACGGTGATCCCCGATACGAGCTGTCATATCCCCGATGTAAAAAGTCAGATGAAGAAACATGCCGCAGAGGTTGAGGCGGCCGACGCAATCGGCGTGATGTCCTGCGGCGCCGGCGTACAGACCCTGGGGACCCTCTACGAAGAGATGCCGGTCTTTCCGATTAATAACGCCCTCTTCCTGGGGAACACGGAACGATTCGGCCAGCATGTGGAGTTCTGCTCCGCCTGTGGAGAATGCCGCATCGACAAGCTGGGTGCGATTTGCCCCATCACCCGCTGCTACAAGGGGATTTTGAACGGTCCCTGCGGCGGGGTGAATGACGGCATGTGCGAGATCGGAAATGATACACCCTGTGCCTGGGTCCTGGCCTATGAACGACTGGAGAAACAGGGACGGCTCGATAACCTGAAGGATACATCCCCCCCCAAGCGATGGTCGGCGCACTTGAAACCGATGCGTCATCTGAATCCGACGCTCAAAAAGAAGATGGAGGAGAAAGAGGCGAAGCGGAAGGCAAAGGAAGCGAAGAAGGCCGAATAAAATCGCCACGAATAATTCGTGACATTCGTGGCTAAGAATTGGTTTATGTGATTTGTAGCTGAATTTTTCAGGAGGAGAGGCGAGACCGATGAAAAAAACTTTGAAAGAGGCCTTTGAAGCAGGAGAATTTGCCATCACCGGAGAATGCGGGCCGCCCAAGGGGACGGAGATCGATCAGATGCTCCACCATGCCGAAGGGATGCTTGGATATGTCCATGGAATCAACGTGACCGATAACCAAAGTTCCGTCATGCGGATCGGTTCTCTTCCGGTCTGTCGGCTCTTGAAGGAGATGGGGCACGACCCGGTCTTCCAGATTACCGGCCGTGATCGTAACCGTCTGGCGATCCAGTCCGATCTTCTGGGCGCCGAGGTTCTCGGGATCAACAATGTCCTCTGTCTCACCGGAGACGGTGTCCAGGCGGGGGATCACAAGGATGCCAAGCCGGTCTTCGATCTCGAATCGGTCCAGATTCTCCGGACCGTGGAGGCCTTGAACGGCGGGAAGGACCTGGCGGGAAATGAAATGAAAGGATCGACTTCCCTTTTTCCCGGGGCCGTGGTCACGCCGGAATCGAGACCGATTGAGCCGCAATTGATGAAATTTGAAAAGAAGATCAAGGCGGGGGCGAAATTTTTCCAGACCCAGGCGGTCTATGATGCCGAAAATTTCAAGGACTTCATGAAATTTGCCCGGCAGTACGATGTGAAAATCATGGCCGGCCTGGTCCTTTTGACCTCGGCGGGGATGGCGAACTACATGAACAAGTTCGTGCCCGGCGTGATGGTCCCCCGGAACCTTATCGACCGGATGAAGGAGGCCGGTAAGGAGAAGGCGATCGACACCGGGATCGATATCATGTGTGAGTTCATCAACGAGACGAAGGATCTCTGCGACGGTGTCCATATCATGGCCATCGGGAAAGAGGAACTGGTGCCGGAAATTGTAAAGCGTGCAGGCCTGGCTTGATAGAATCGTTCAAACCGTTCAAATGGTTTCAACCGGTTAAACTGCTTGAACGGTTTAATCGGTTTGAACCAAAAAGGTGTTAGGTATGCCCGGAGTTACCCTCACCGATCTGGCAAAGAAGAAAGCCGAAGGCAAAAAGATCACCATGCTGACGGCCTATGACTTCCCTTTTGCCGCCCTGGTCGATCAGGCGGAGATCGACATGATCCTCGTGGGGGACTCCCTCGGTGTCGTGGTGCAGGGGAAGGAGAACACCCTCCCCGTCACCATGGACGAGATGATCTACCATACGGAGATGGTGGCCCGGGCCACGTCCCACTCCCTGGTCGTGGGGGACATGCCGTTTCTTTCCTACCAGGCGAGCCGGGAGGAGGCGGTTTTCAACGCAGGGCGCTTTCTCAAAGAGGCAGGCGCCCAAGCGGTGAAACTCGAGGGGGGGGCGGCGGTCGAAAAAACAATCGAGGCGATTGCCGCAGCCGAAATTCCCGTCATGGCCCATATCGGCCTGACCCCCCAGTCGGTCCACAAAATGGGCGGTTTCAAAGTCCAGAAGGAGATGGACCGTCTGGTGAAAGATGCGAAGGTCGTGGAAAAGGCCGGGGCCTTTGCCGTGGTCCTCGAGTGTGTTCCCGGCGGGATTGCAAAGCAGATCACCCGGGAGATCTCGATTCCGACCATCGGGATCGGCGCCGGTGTTGATTGTGACGGTCAGGTCCTGGTGCTTCATGATCTGCTCGGTCTTTTTGACCGCTTCGTTCCGAAGTTCATCAAGCGGTATGCCGTCCTCGGCGAAGAAGCCCTGAAGGCCCTTCGGCAGTACAAGGAAGAGGTGGAGCAGGGAGTCTTCCCCGGAGAAGAGCATACCTTTAAATAGCTTTCAGCCGTCAGTTGGAAACGGAAAGGCAAGTTCTTTTGGTTTTGCTGGTCGCTGAGCGCTGACAGCTGACTGCAGGGGAGTTGTTATGGGACAGGCAAAACTGCACGTGGAACTGTTACGCCATACGCCCCGTCCGGAAGAGGTGGTCGCTATGGGGGCCAAACTCTGTTATTCTCCGGCGAACATTGACGACCTGAAAGCGGGGATCGAAAGCAAGGACCAGTCGGCTTTTGTCGATAAACTTGTTTCCATGGGGCACATGTCGCCGGTGGAACATGTGACCTTTACCTTCGGGGTGGAAGGGATCTCCCGGGCCTGCTCGCACCAGATCGTCCGCCACCGGGTTGCCTCCTACTGTTTGAGCGGCGACACGGTCATAAAGGGAGCAAGGCAAAAATCAAGAGGCTACAAAAGGTTTACTGTCAAATCGCTTTTTGACAGGACTTTGTCTCCTCACGGCCGGTCGAGACTAAAGCTGATTCGGTTAAACAGCCTGGATGAGGAGAAACAGGTATTCTCCAGAGGAAAAATTAAAGATATTTTTTACACCGGCAAAAACGAGGTGTGGGAGGTAAAGCTCAATAACGGCAGAACCATTAAAGCAACCCCCAACCACCGCTTTCTTACAAAAGAGGGCTGGCTACCCCTGAAAGATATTGCCAGGTTAAGGCCCAAACTGGCGGTGAACGGCGTTACCTGTAAAGCCCCGGAGTTTGCGCTTTTGAGGGATAAGATCTGGCTCTATGAAAGGTATAACTCTGAAAACCTGACCCAGGAGGAAATTGGGGAGTTGCTGGGCTGTTCAAAGCACACAGTCAGGTCTTGGATAAGACGCCATGGACTGCAAAAAGAGACGGGTGGGCTGCACGGGCATAGGCCAAGGACCGGTTACCATTGGACGCTGAACCGCAAGCGAACTCCGGAAGAGCGGAGGCGGCTTTCCGAGCAAATGAAGGGTCTAGGCAATCCCCAGTGGAAGGGCGGGATAACGAGAGAAGCGGTCCGGCTTCGAAAGGAAATTTCTCCGGAACTTAGAAGATCGATTTATGAGCGGGATGGTTTCAAATGTAAACTTTGTCAGAAAACAGGCGGGCAATTAACCCTGCACCATAAAATACCATTGTATGCCGATAAAACGAAGAACACGGCCCCTGAGAATCTCGTAACTCTTTGTCGGGAGTGTCACCGAAAAGTAAACAACAACGAAAATGAATACGCCGGTTTGTTCGACACGGCGCCGGTCCCTTACCATTCGCGATCCAATGGGTGTTACCGTACGGTAAAATGGGAGGAAATAGAAAGCATAACCCCCAAGGGAATCGAAGAGACTTATGACATAGCAATGGACGGCCCGCATCACAATTTTGTTGCCAACGGTTTTGTGGTTCACAACTCCCAGCAGAGCCAGCGTTACGTGGGGGAACAGACGGCGAAACATGAAGGGGCGACTTTCGAGTACGTTATTCCTCCGAGCGTTGTGGATGCCGGACAGGCCGAATGGTTTGAAGAAAAAATGCAGACGATCCAGGGGTGGTACGACGAACTGAATGCCGCACTCGGAGAGGCCGGGGAGAAGTCACAGGAAGATGCCCGTTTTCTTCTCCCCAATGCCGCCGAGACCAAGATCGTGATCACCATGAATGCAAGGGAGTTACTCCACTTTTTCCGGGTCCGATGTTGTAACCGGGCGCAGTGGGAGATTCGGGCCATGGCCGAGCAGATGCTGGTCAAGCTCAAGGAGGCGGCGCCGAAACTCTTTGTCAATGCAGGTCCCGGTTGTGTTACCGGCAAGTGTCCCGAAGGGAAAATGACCTGCGGGAAGTCGGAAGAGATGCGGGAGAAATTCCTGAATATGTAAAACGATAAGACCATTCACCGCAGAGGCGCAGAGGACGCGGAGAAAAGCAAGGGCCAAAGGCCAAAGGCACAAAGGGAAAGGGAAGATCAAAACCAGAAAACATATAACCACGTAGAACACGGGGGGCACGGGGAAAAACGATTTTAAGGGAAAAACAGAAACCATCTCTCGCAAAGCACGCAAAGGATGCCAGGAAATGCAGAACATGGAAAAGTCGGAAGTAAAGAGAGAGAAGGTGTTCTCTGCGACCTTTGCGTCTCTGCGGTGAGGAATTGTTTTATATGTCTTTCAGTATTGCTGTTGCCGGGAAGGGGGGGACCGGGAAAACCAGTTTGACGGGGCTTCTGATCCGTTACCTGATCCGCCGGGGAAAAAGTCCGGTGATGGTGATCGATGCCGATGCCAACGCCAACCTGAACGAGGTCTTGGGCGTTGCCGTCGAGAACACGATCGGAGAACTCCGGGAGGAGATCCTGCACCGGGACGGCGCGCAGCCGGGGGGGATGTCGAAAGAGGCCTATTTCGAGATGATGATCCATCAGGTGATCTCGGAAGAGGAGGGATTTGATCTTCTCGTGATGGGACGGCCCGAAGGTCCGGGGTGCTACTGCTTTGTCAACAACCTGATCCGGAGGTATTCGGACGAACTTTCGTCCAGGTATCCCTACATGGTGACGGACAACGAGGCGGGGTTGGAACACTTGAGCCGTCGTACAACCCACGACACCGACCTGCTGCTTTTGATGAGCGATGCTTCCAGACGGGGTGTCCAGGCCGCACACCGTGTCCAGGGGCTGGTCAATGAGTTGAAGCTCAATATTAAACGGACGGCGCTGATTCTCAACCGGGTGGAGGGTGAGCCCGACCCGGAGTTGTTGCGATATATCAAAGAGCAGGGCATGATCGTCGCCGGGGTGGTTCCCGCCGATCCGGCGATTACGGAATATGATGCCCGGGGGAAGCCGATCATTCAGTTGCCGGATGATTCCCCTGTGGTGGTCGCCTTCGAGAAGATTCTCGATTCCCTGGAGATCCGCTGACGGGGGACCTGATCCGGAAGGGACGGCATGACGGCACGGCGTGTGGCCATTATCGGTGCCGGGGTTGTGGGAACGGCCGTTGGTGCATTGCTTGCGGGGAAGGGATACCGGATCACGGGCATTGCCTCCCGGCGTCTTGCCTCGGCGGAGAAGGCGGTCCGTTATGTGGGGGCCGGGACGGCATCGGAAGACGTGGCCGGCACGGCCGGGCAGGCGGAGGTGATCTTCATCACCACGCCGGATGGTGCGATTCGGTCGGTTTGTGAAAAGATTGTGAAAAACGGGGGGGTGACGAAAGAAAGTACGGTCATCCACTGTTGCGGCGCTCATTCGGCCGACCTCCTGGACCCGGCCCGAAGCTGCGGTGCTTCGGTCCTTTCGATCCACCCCCTCCAGACGATGGCCGATATTGATCAGGCCGTGCGGAATCTTCCCGGGTCCTATTTTGCACTGGACGGGGATGAAAAGGCGCTCACGACGGGCAGAGCGCTGATCCGGGCACTGGGGGGAACGGCGATGGTCATCCCCTCGGAAGGGAAGATGCTTTACCACGGAGCGGCTGTCGTTGCCTGTAACTATTTTGTCGCCCTGATTTTTCAGGCACTCCGAATGTTCGAGGCTATCGGGATTCCCAGGGAAGAAGGACTTCCGGCTCTGATGCCTCTCATCGGCGGGACGGTGAAGAATCTTGAGCGGGTTGGTATTCCGAAGGCGCTGACCGGTCCCATTGAGCGGGGCGATGTGGAGACGATCGAAGGGCATCTCGCCGCCTTTGATGCCTTGATGCCGGACGGCAGGAAGATCTACTGCGAGCTGGGACGGATTGCGGTCGATGTGGCGGAGGCGAAAGGGAGTATCCGTCCAGAGACCCAAGAGAGGCTCCTGAAATTATTGAATGTGAAATCGGGTTAAACTGCTTGAACGGTTTCAACGGTTATCTTAAACGGAGGAGGTAGAGCGCATGTTACTGATTGGAGAGCGTATCAATGTGATTACGAAGGTACAACGGGCGGCCATGGAGGCCCGGGACCCGAAGCCGATCCAGGAGATTGCAAGGGCACAGGTCGAAGCCGGCGCCAACATGCTTGATATCAATATCGGTCCCGCCGAGGATGACGGACCGGAGCTGATGGACTGGATCGTCAAGACCGTGCAGGAGGTGGTGCAGGTCCCTCTTTCCCTGGATACGACGAACCTCGATGCCATCCGGGCGGGGCTCAAGGCGCACAACAATGAATGGGGCAAGCCGATGATCAACTCCACTTCCGGTGAAACGGTACGGCTCAACACCTTCATGCCCGTGGCGGCGGAGTTCCAGTGTGATATCATCGGGCTGTGTCTCTCCGGTTCGGGACTTCCGGCGGATGCCAACGAGCGGTGCGCCATTGCCGTGGATATTATGGGGAAGGCCGCCGAAGTGGGGCTGCCCGTTGAGAATATCCACCTGGATCCGCTGGTGCTGATGCTCAACGGGAATCAGGAACAGGCCATGCACTGTATTAACGCCGTGGAGATGTTCCAGACTCTGAACGATCCGCCCATGAAAACCGTCGTCGGTCTTTCCAATATCGCCAATACGGCGCCCATGAAGATGAAGGGGATCCTCACGGCCGTCTTCTATAAGATGCTTGTTGATGCGGGTCTCTCCGGGGCGATTATCGACACCCTCGAAAAAGATTTCATGGAGGTTGTTCGTACCGGCGATCCGACATCGGTGTATCCGGCGGAGGATGTGGAAAAGACCATGAAGGTGATGCGGGGAGAGATTATGTATGCCCACTCATTCTTAGAGGTTTGATTATTGATGAAGTCGTATTCCGGATTTCGTTCATGGTTCGACAAGCTCACCACGAACGGTCTATTAAGCTTTCCGAGCATGTGGTTCGACAAGCTCACCACGAACGGTCTATTAAGCTTGCCGAACCACATGCTCGGAAGCTTGTCGAACCACACGAACGGAATATCAATCACTTACACCGTTCGCCCTGAGCTTGTCGAAGGGCTTCGTGACTTTTTACGACACCATCATTATTGAAGAGGAGAAAACAATGGCTGTGGAACTTCTGAAGGAAAACTATTCCGGAAAGGTTCTTTCCGTGACAATCGGAGTGGGGGATAAAGCGGTGACCGTGGGGGGAGCGACGGCGCTGCCCTTTCATGCGTTTGAAGGGGAAGTGGGACACCGGCCGCTGATTGCTTACGAAGTCCTTGACGTCTTGCCGGAGGATCCGCCGGAGGCGCTCCAGGAGGAGTTAGGGGCGGTCTGGGATGATCCCGCGAAGTGGGCCAAATATTGTCAGGATGAATTAGGAGCCCGGGCGGTAGCGCTCCGTCTGGTCAGCACCGACCCGGACGGCCAGGATGCCTCTCCGGAATCGGCCGCCGAAACGGTAAAAAAGGTCCTGGCTGCCATTGATATTCCGCTGATTATCCTCGGTTGTTTTAAGGAAGCCAAGGATGGCGCCGTACTCAAGGTGGTCGCCGATGCCGCCCGGGGGCATAACTGTCTGATCGGGAAGGCCCAGGAAGAAAATTATAAGACCATTGCCGCCGCGGCCACGGCCAACGGCCATAAAATGATTGCCTTCTCCAATCTTGATTTCAACCTGGCCAAACAGATCAACATCCTTTTGAGCCAGGCAGATTTTGACATCAATAACGTGGTGACCGACCCGACGGCCAGCGCCCTCGGTTACGGTCTGGAATATACCTACTCCGTCATAGAGCGGATCCGTGCGGCCGGGTTGGTACAGAATGATGCCATGATGCAGCCCCCCATGTTTTTAGATCTCTCTTCGGTGGTCTGGAAGGTGAAGGAGGTCAAGGCGTCGGAAGAGGATCTGCCGGAATGGGGAGATCGAACGGAACGGGCCGTGCATTGGGAAGCCGCAACCGCGACGAGCCTGCTCATGGCCGGAGCGGAAATTCTGGTAATGAGTTCTCCCCGTGCGATCCGGACGGTAGAGAAGACCCTTGATGAATTGATGCCCGCATAATTTATATGTTGAACCCACCCCTTTTTCGATAAAGGAGAAAAGAGAAAATGGCACTTACCGGAATTGAAATCTTCAAGCATCTTCCGAAGACAAACTGTAAGGACTGCGGGTTTCCGACCTGTCTGGCTTTTGCCATGAAGTTGGCGGCCAAGCAGGCCTCCCTGGAAGATTGTCCCCATGCCTCGGATGAGGCGAAAGAATTTTTGGGGGCCGCTTCGGCCCCGCCGGTCCGCAAGGTGGTCATCGGCGCCGGAGATGCCGCCTGGACGCTGGGGGAGGAGACGGTCCTCTTCCGTCATGAAAAGAAGTTCGTGAACCCTTCCGCCTATGCCGTTCAGGTCGCCGATAATGATCCCGAACTTGCCGCCGGGGTGGAAGCGATCGCCGCCTTCAAGGTGGACCGTGTCGGGGAGGATTACGGGGTCAATCTGATTGCATTGCAGGATGCCTCCGGTGATGCCGGGACCTTTTCCGCAGCGGTGAAAACGGTGGTCGAGAAGGCGCCGAAGCTCGGTATTGTCCTGATGACGCAAAAGCCCGCTCTTGTGGAAGCGGGGCTTTCCGCCTGTGAAGGAAAGAACCCTCTCGTCAATGGCGCCGATGCCGAAAATATCGATGCGCTCCTGCCGATAGTCAAGGGGAAGGCCTCACTCGTCGTAAGCGCCGCCGACCTGGATACGTTATCCGACCTGGTGGAGAAGGCGAAGGCCGCAGGTGTGGAGGATCTGATCCTCGATCCGGCGCCGGAGAATGCGCGGGAGGCGCTGGAACGGTTGACCCGGATCCGCCGTCTTGCGATCAAGAAGAACTACAAGCCGTTCGGCTATCCCCTCTGGATGTCCGCCGTGCATGAGGATCCTCAGGTCGAGGGGACCCTGGCAACGATCGGTACGATGAAATATGCCTCGGTGATCCTTCTTTCGCAACTTCGCATCTGGGAGATGCTGGGGCTCCTGACGGGGCGTCTCAACATTTACACCGACCCCCAGAAGCCGATGCAGGTGGAACAGAAGGTCTATGAAATCGGAAATGTGAACGGGGATTCGCCGTTGATTGTGACGACGAATTTTGCACTGACCTATTTCATTGTCGCAGGCGAGATCGAAAACAGTAAGGTGGCAACCCGCCTTGCCGTACAGGATGTAGAAGGGCTTTCGGTCCTGACGGCGTGGGCGGCCGGAAAGTTTACGGCCGGCAAGATTGCTGAATTCATCAAGGAATCCGATGTGGCGTCGAACCTGACCCGCAAAGAGGTGATTCTGCCGGGGTATGTCTCGGTTCTCTCCGGGGCGCTGGAAGAGAAATTAGGCGGCGGCTGGAAGGTCGTCGTGGGGCCCCGGGAAGCCAACCAGCTTCCGCAGTTCCTGAAGAGTTGCGCACAGGGATAAAACCTTCCGGTCCGATTGCGCGAACGGAAGTCTCTTCGGTATGATGATCAAAGATTCCTGCGGCGGTCAATGGGGCCGGTCGCAGAAGGAGTGTGCCGTACCCTGATGATGGATGGGGTGCAATACTCCGTTTGGGTTTGAAAACAGGAAATCAGGAGGTTTTTGTTATGTCCAAGGAAATTGCCTCGGCGGCCATTCGGGCCTCTCACGAGATTATTGAACGGGTAGACAAGATGCTGACGGAGGTTGCTGCGGAAAAGGGCGACGATTTTGCCTTTGAGTTTATCGACACCGGTTACTTCCTTCCACATCTCTATGCCATGACCGGTTTTGCCGTCAAGACCATCGGCGATATGCGGACGGCCTTTGAAGAGTACGTTCGTCCTCTTCTGAC
Organism: Deltaproteobacteria bacterium; assembly: GCA_013151235.1. Classification (NCBI taxonomy): domain Bacteria; kingdom Pseudomonadati; phylum Myxococcota; class Myxococcia; species Deltaproteobacteria bacterium. The sequence continues at coordinate 32,378 of JAADIO010000039.1, forward strand.
GCCGGTACCCGACGAGCAGGTTTACAAACCCTATCTGGGTGAGGCGCTGGATGCCGGCATGGCGACCCTTTTTGCACAGGAGATCCTGATGGCTCTCCGGTATATCCGGGGACTGGAACCGGTGACCGATCCCGAAATAGACCTGACGTATAACGGTTTCATTACCGATTCGATCCTCCGGGACCTCGGGTTCCAGCTTGTGGACGGTTCGATGCCGGGCTACGTGGTGATCCTCGGCGCCGCCGAGAGTGACGAGCGGGCGGAACAGATCGTACGGGATCTGCAACAGAAGAATATCCTCATTTTCCTGGCGGGAAATGTGAAGGGGGAGAGCGTGACGAAGCAGCTCCACCGCCGCGGGGTGGAGATGGGGTGGCCGACGCGAATTGTGCCGCTCGGCCCCGACACGGAGCATGCCATTTATGCTTTGCACTGGGCGGCCCGTGCCGGGCTGACCTTCGGGGGGTTGAAGCCGGGCGATTATCAGTTGAATTTGAAATATTCCCTCAACCGGGTCTTTGCTTTTGCGATTGTGTTAGGGGAACTGGACGACATGAAATGGGCCACCGGCGCCGGCGCCATCAATCAGGGCTTTCCGGCGGTCTGTGATACCGACGTTCCCGAGATCCGGCCCCGCGGTGTCTGTACCTATGAGCATGTGGTGCGGGAACTCGATCAGGACAAGATTGTCCAGACGGCGATTGAAACCCGGGGGCTCAAGATCATTGTACAAAAACCGCCGATTACCGTGGCCTATGGTCCGGCCTTTGAAGGGGAGCGGATCCGGAAGGAAGATACCTATCTGGAATTCGGCGGCAACAAGTCGCCTGCCTTCGAACTGGTGCGGATGAAAGAGCTGGATGAGATTGAAGACGGGAAGGTCGAAGTCATCGGGACGGAGAATGTTGAGAAGTACGAGGCGGGCGGAGTCCTTCCTCTCGGTGTCGTGATTGAGGTTGCCGGCCGGAAGATGCAGAAGGATTTTGAGCCGGTCCTGGAGCGGAAGACCCACGATTTCGTCAACATGGCCCAGGGGGTTTGGCACATGGGACAGCGGGACATCTGCTGGGCCCGGATCAGCAAGGACGCCTTCAACGAGGGGTTCCGGATCGAGCATTTCGGTGAGATCCATGTGGCGATGATGAAATCGAAGTTCCCGGCCATTACCGATAAGGTCCAGGTGAAGATTTATACCGATGAAGCGGATGTCCTGCGGATCCGGGAGGAGGCTCGGAAGGTCTATCACGAACGGGATATCCGGGTGGCCAATATGACCGACGAATCGGTGGATACCTACTATTCCTGTCTCCTCTGCCAGTCTTTTGCCCCGAACCATGTCTGCGTGGTCTCTCCCGAACGTCTCGGTCTCTGCGGCGCCGTAAACTGGATGGACGCCAAGGCGGCTTTCGAGATCAATCCGACGGGCGGGAACCAGCCGGTGAAAAAGGGAGAAACGACCGATGCAGTCAAGGGCCGCTGGAAAGGGGTGGATGAGTATGTGCAGAAGGAATCTCACGGCGCCCTGGACGGATTCTCCGCCTATTCCCTGATGGATGCGCCCATGACCTCCTGCGGATGTTTCGAGGCGATCGTGGCGCTGGTTCCGGAGGCCAACGGGATCATGGTGGTTGACCGGGGCTACACTGGGATGACCCCCGTCGGGATGAAGTTCTCGACCCTTGCGGGGACCGTGGGCGGCGGGACTCAGACCCCGGGGTTCGTGGGGATCGGGAAATATTTTCTGACGAGCAAGAAGTTCCTGACGGCCGACGGCGGGTTTAAGCGAATCGTCTGGTTGACGACGAGCATCAAGAACCAGTTGGGTGAGGCCTTAAAGCAGCGGGCCGAGGAGATCGGTGACCCGGATTTTCTGGACAAAGTCGCGGATGAGACCGTGGCGACGGATGCCGAGCAGTTAGTCGAATTCTTAAGCGAAAAAGAGCATCCGGCGTTAACCATGGATTCTATTTTTTAAGAGGTGTTTGAAAAACATCACATGGATCATTGTCCCTTTTGCAGAAAACGCTGAGGAGGGAATAAGGAGTTTCCGATGAATAAAGATGCAGCGAAACCTGAACTGATTAACCGTACCATAGATGAAACAGCGAAGGAACTTTTGAAGGTCGCGGAGAAGGAAGGAATTTCCACCGCCTTCCAGCGGGCCGAGGAGGTGAAGCCCTGCCCGATCGGGCGGGACGGTATGTGCTGCAAGCACTGCTTCATGGGACCCTGCCGGATCACCAAGAAGACCCCCCGGGGGGTCTGCGGGGCCGATGTGGGTACAATCGCCGCCCGGAACTTCGGACGGATGGTCGCCGCCGGCGCCTCCGCCCATGCCGATCATGGACGGGACATGGCCTTCCTGCTCCTGGCCGCCGCCCGGGGAGAAACCGAGGGGATTACGATCAAGGATGTAAAAAAGCTTCATGCCGTGGCCGGGCATCTCGGGATCGAGACGGAGGGAAAAGAAAAAGAAAAAATCGGCGAAGAGGTCGCCCTGAAGTTCATCGAGGACTTTGGACGTCAGAAGGGACAGCCTTATTACATCTCCCGTGCCCCGAAAAAACGGCAGGAACTCTGGGCCGAGAAGGGATTGACTCCGCGGGGGCTGGATCGGGAAATCGTGGAGATGATGCACCGGACGCACATGGGGGTCGACCAGGACCCGAAGAGTCTTCTCCATCACTCCATGCGAACCTCTCTCACCGACGGTTGGGGGGGGGCCATGATTGCGACGGACATTTCCGATATCCTCTATGGAACACCGCGGGCGATCAAGGCGAAGGCGAGTGTGGGATTGCTGAAGGAAGACGAGGTAAACATTGTGGTCCATGGGCACGAGCCGTCTTTATCGGAGATGATGGTGGTCGCCTCCCAGGAACCGGAGATCCTGGAGTATGCCAAGTCGAAGGGAGCCAGCGGGATCAACCTTGCCGGGATCTGCTGTACCGCGAATGAGGTTCTCATGCGACAGGGGATCGGATCGGCGGGGAACTTTCTCAACCAGGAACTGACGATTCTGACCGGCGCCGTGGATGCCATGGTCGTCGATGTTCAGTGTATCATGGAGTCGCTGGCCGACGTGGCCGGACACTATCACACCAAACTGATCACGAGTTCGCCCAAGGCCCATATCCCCGGAGCGATCCACATTGAGTTTGAAGAAGAACATGCCATGTCGGTGGCCCGCAAGGTACTGAGAACTGCGATCGATAACTTCCCGAACCGGAAAAAAGGGACTATTACCCTGCCCGATTATGTGAGCGAACTGGTCGGTGGATTTTCCCATGAATACATCAAGTATATGCAGGGGGGAACCTACCGGGGATCCTTCCGGCCCCTCAACGATGCCATCATGGACGGGAGGATCCAGGGGGTCGTCGGGATCGTCGGCTGCAACAATCCCCGGAATGTCCAGGACTCTGAAATCGTGAATCTCACCCGCGAGTTTATCAGCCGGGATATCCTCGTGGTGGCCACCGGTTGCGGCGGGATCGCCTGCGGAAAGCAGGGGCTGCTTGCGCCGGAGACGATGGAAGCGGCCGGTCCGGGGTTGAAACAGGTCTGTGAAGCCATCGGGATCTCCCCGGTCCTTCATGTCGGTTCCTGCGTCGACAACTCCCGGATTCTGACGATTGCCGCCGACATGGTTGCCGAAGGGGGCCTGGGGGATGATATCAGCGAGTTGCCTGTCGTGGGGCTCTGTCCGGAATGGATGTCGGAGAAGGCCCTGGCGATCGGAACTTATTTTGTCGCTTCCGGGGTCTACACGATCTTCGGGGTCGGATCGCCCGTGGCCGGCAGTGAAGAGGTAACCCGCCTCATTTCCGAAGGATGGGAGCAGGAAGTCGGCGGGAAACTTGAATTTGTCGTTGATCGTGCAGAAGTCATTCAACGGACCGTGGATCATCTGGTTCAGAAACGGAAAGTCCTGGGGATTACGGAATACGCTCCCGGGAAATTCGGTGCGGAAAAGGTCCTCATGGATATGGCGGACCGGCGGAAGCTGGAAGATGAACAGAAGGCCAAGGCCGAGGCGAAGGGATGAAAAAGGAACAGACAACGAAACGATCCGTACAGGGCGGCAATGGGAAGACCCGGAAGAAGGTGGCGAAAAAACGGAAGCGTAAGGCACCGGAGGCAGCGGACCTGACGATTGTCGACGAAATCATCGGCCGCCATCAGGGAGCGGAGGGGGCATTGATTCCCGTTCTGCAGGAAGTTCAGGGGCATTACGGATACATTCCGGAAGGTGCTGTGCCCCGGATCGCCGAGGGATTGAAGGTTTATCCGAGCAGCATCTACGGGGTGATGACCTTCTATTCGCAGTTTAACCTGAAGCCGATGGGAAAAAATATCATCCGTGTCTGCTGTGGTACGGCCTGTCATGTCAAGGGAGCGGAACGGGTGAGCAGTAAATTCAAGGAAATCCTCAAGGTCCCCATGGGGGAGACCACGGAAGACCGGAATTTTACCCTGGAACAGGTGGCCTGTATCGGCGCCTGTTCTCTGGCGCCGGCCGTGATGGTCAACGATGAGGTTCATGGCAAGGTCACACCGGATGAAGCGGTGAAGATCCTGGATCAATATAAATCATAAAGAACCGTTTAAACAGTTCAGGCGGCTTAAACGACTTGCACTCTTAAGGTTATCGCATGGCAAAAAAGACGAGGAAGAGTACGGATCATCGGATACGTATCATGGTCGGGATGGGGACCTGCGGACGTGCGGCCGGCGGGATGAAGGTTTTTGATGCCCTCGACCAACTCCTTCAGGCGGACAAAGTCAAGGCGGAGTTGGAACAGACCGGGTGTATCGGGATGTGTTCGCAGGAGGTCCTGGTCGATGTACAGTTGCCGGGCAGGACTCGTGTACTTTACGGAAACATCAAACCGATCAAGGAGAAACATCTCAAAATCCTCGAACAGATCGTCAAAGAGCATCTGATTGGAGGGGAGGTCGTCAAGGAGCATGTCCTCGGACAGATCCGGCCGGAGAACGGCGAGAAACCTTTTGATGATATTCCCTACTACGAGGAACTCTCTTTCAACTCCGCACAGGAACGGATTGTTCTCCGGAACTGCGGTTCCATGGATCCCGAGAGTATCGGCGAGTATTGTGCCCGTGACGGTTACAAGGCGCTGACAAAGGTTTTAAAGGAGATGACCCCGGAAGAGGTGGTCGACGAGATGAAACTCTCGGGACTTCGCGGGCGGGGCGGTGCCGGTTTTCCCACCGGACTCAAGTGGGGTTTTGCGGCCATGTCCCGGTCCGATGTGAAGTATATGATCTGCAACGCCGACGAAGGGGATCCCGGGGCCTTCATGGATCGCTCCGTGCTCGAAGGGGACCCCCACTCCGTCCTTGAGGGGATGGCAATCGGCGGCTATGCCATGGGGGCGCATACCGGGTATATCTACGTCCGGGCCGAATACCCCCTGGCGATCAAACGCCTGAAGATTGCTATTGCTCAGGCCGGGGAGCGGGGCCTTCTCGGAAAGAATATTCTGAAAACGGGTTTTGATTTTGAGATCTTCATCAAACAGGGAGCCGGGGCCTTTGTCTGCGGAGAAGAGACGGCCCTGATTGCCTCGATCGAAGGCAAAAGAGGGATGCCCCGTCCCAAGCCGCCCTTTCCTGCGAATCACGGGCTCTGGGGAAAGCCGACGAATATCAATAATGTCGAGACCCTTGCCAACGTTGCGCCGATCATCCTGAAGGGGGGCGCCTGGTATGCCGGTTTCGGCACGGAAAAGAGCAAGGGGACCAAGGTCTTTGCCCTGGCGGGGAAGATCAGCAATCCCGGTCTGATCGAAGTCCCCATGGGCAAACCGCTCAGGGAAATCATCTACGATATCGGCGGCGGCTGTCCCGGCGGGAAAGCCTTCAAGGCGGTCCAGACCGGCGGCCCTTCGGGGGGATGTATCCCTGCGTCGATTATCGATACCCCCGTCGATTACGAATCGCTCGCTCAGGCCGGGGCGATCATGGGATCGGGCGGCATGGTGGTCATGGATGAGAACACCTGTATGGTCGAGATGGCCCGTTATTTTCTCAATTTTACCCAAGAGGAGTCGTGCGGGAAATGTGTTCCCTGCCGGGTCGGGACCAAACGGATGCTCGAGATCCTCGAACGGATTGTGGAGGGAAAGGGGAAAGAAGGGGACGTGGAACTCTTAAAGGACCTGGGGGAGGATGTCAAGGCGGCTTCTCTCTGCGGCCTGGGGCAGACGGCGCCCAATCCGGTTCTTTCCACGATTCGATATTTTCAGGACGAGTATGATGCCCACATCCATGAGAAACGCTGTCCGGCCGGTGTCTGCAAAGCGCTCTTCCAGTACCGGGTGGAAGATCCTTTCTGCAAGATGTGCGGCCTCTGCGTCCGAAAGTGTCCTGTGGGGGCCATCCAGGGCGGGCCGAAGAAAATTGCGAAGATCATAGACAGCAAATGCGTCAAGTGCGGTGTTTGTATCGAGGTCTGTCCCTTTGAGGCCATTACGCAGGTTGACACTCATGAGAAATCCGAGACATAAACTTCGGGAAGATCTTCCGGAGAGCCGACAGTCACATCCCTGACAAGGACATTGAGGTACTCTTATGAACGTAACGATTAACGGCAAGGTCATTGACGCCCGGCCGGAAAGCACGATCCTGGAGGTGGCACGGGAAGGGGGGATTCATATCCCTACGCTCTGTTATCACAAGCAGCTTTCGCCTTACGGGGGCTGTCGGCTCTGTATCGTCGAGGTCGAAGGAATTCCCCGGCTGGTGGCTTCCTGCACGACACCGGTCACGGACGGGATGGTGGTCAAGACCGATACGGAGCAGATCCGGAAGGTACGAAAGACCATTGTTGAACTGATTCTCTCCAACCATCCGAATGAATGTATGGTCTGCGAACAGAACGGTCGATGCGAACTGCAGGATCTGGCTTACGAATTCGGATTAAAAGAGATCCGGTTCCAGGGAGAAAAGAGTGTCTATCCGATTCAGAATCAGAACCCCCTGATCGAGCGGGACTACAACAAGTGTATTCTCTGCGGCCGTTGTGTCCGGATGTGCGATGAGGTCCAGGGGGTTGGCGCCGTTGATTTTTCCAATCGCGGGTTCCATGCCAAGATCGCGACGGAGTACGACGGGGTGCTGGCCTGTGAATTTTGCGGGAACTGTGTCGAGGCTTGTCCCGTGGGGGCGCTGACCGGGAAAATCTCGCGGTACAAGGGGCGTTCCTGGGAGGCGAAGAAGGTCCGGACGGTTTGCAACTACTGCGGTTGCGGCTGTACGATTACGATGCATGCCAAGGAGGGGCAGGTGATCCGGGTCAGCCGGGCGGACGGCGCCACCGTCAATGACGGCTGCATGTGCGTCAAGGGGAAGTTCGGGTTCGAGTATATCAACCATGAAGACCGTTTGACGACCCCCCTGGTTCGAAAAGACGGCAAGCTGGTGGAGGCGACCTGGGAGGAGGCCCTCGAGCGGGTGGCGGAGAACCTGGGGCGGATCAAGCAGGACTATGGCAGCAACAGTATCGGCGGCCTCTGCTCGGCCAAGTGCACCAACGAAGATAATTATGTTTTTCAGAAGTTCATGCGAACGGTGATCGGCACCAACAATGTTGATCACTGTGCACGGTATTGACACAGCTCCACGGTCGCCGGTCTGGTGGCCTCCTTTGGAAGCGGTGCGATGACGAACTCGATTGAGGAGTTTGTCCATTCCAATGCCTATTTCGTGATCGGGTCCAACACCACGGAGGCGCACCCGATTATTGCGCTCCAGTTGAAAAAAGGTGTCCGGTTCAACGGGGCGAAGCTGGTTGTGGCGGACCCCCGGGAGATTCCGCTGACCCGGTATGCCGACCTCTGGCTCCGGCACCGGCCGGGGACGGACGCTGCCCTGATCAACGGCCTGATGCACCTGATTCTCAAGGAGGGGCTGGAAGACCGGGAATTCGTCCGAGACCGGACCGAGAATTTTGACGCACTGAAGAAGGTCTTGAAAAAATATACGCCAGCCTATACGGAGAAGGTCACCGGTGTTCCGAAAGAGAAGTTGCAGGAAGCGGCACGGATTATCGGGACGGAAGAACGTGTGGCCTTCTTTTATGCCATGGGGATTACCCAGCATGTGATGGGGACCGAGAACGTCATGAGTGTGGCCAATCTTGCCATGTTGACGGGGAATGTCGGCAAACCGGGGACGGGTGTCAATCCTCTGCGGGGACAGAGCAATGTCCAGGGGGCCTGTGACATGGGCGGGCTCTTTGACTACTATCCCGGATATCAGCGGGTCGATCAGGAGGCAAACCGGCAAAAGTTCTCCAAGGCCTGGCGGTGCGATACCTTGAGCCGGGAACCGGGGCTTCCCGCCACGGGCATGGTGAATGCCGCAATTGAGGGAAAGGTGAAGGCCCTCTATGTGATGGGGGAAAACCCGATCCTTTCCGATCCCGATATCGGTCATACGGAGAAGGCTTTTGCAAATCTTGAATTCCTGCTGGTGCAGGACATCTTCCTGACCGAGACGGCGGCCCTGGCGGATGTGGTGCTGCCTGCAGCGAGTTTTGCCGAGAAAGACGGGACCTTCACCAACACGGAGCGGCGTGTGCAGCGGGTCCGGGAGGTGATTGAGCCGGTGGGAGGCAGCCGGGTCGACTGGAAGATTCTTGCGGCGATTGCCGAAAAGATGGGACGGCCGATGCACTTTCAGGACAGCGCCGGAATTTTCGATGAAATGGCTTCCGTGACCCCCCTTTACGGTGGAATCTCGCACGAGCGTCTGGAGCGGGGGAGTTTGCAGTGGCCCTGCCCGGATGCCGATCATCCCGGAACGCCCTATCTGCATAAAGGGAAGTTCTCCCGGGGCAAGGGATTCTTTTCTCCCGTGGATTACAAACCGCCGACGGAACTTCCGGATGCAAAGTATCCCTTCCTCCTGACGACGGGGCGGATGCTCTCTCATTATCATACGGGCAGCATGACCCGACGGTCCGGGGGGCTTCATGAACTCTGTCCGGAAGGGTTTGTCGAGATCCATCCCCGGGACGCGAAGAAGCTCAAGATCAAGGATGGGGAAGAGATTCGTCTCACATCCCGCCGCGGAACAGTGACGGTGAAGGCGAAGATCACCCGGCGTGTCCCTCCGAAAGTGGTCTATATGAATTTTCATTTTGCCGAATCGGCGGCCAATCGCCTGACCATTGCCGCCCTTGATCCTCTTTCAGGGATTGCCGAAGCAAAGGTCTGTGCCGTGAAGGTGGAAAAGATGCAGTCCGTGAAGGTGACGGTTTAAGGAGGAAGGTGCCATGGGAATGATTGATATCCTGAGGGTCAATCCGCTCTTTGTCGATCTGACCGACCGGGAGCTGGAAAAAGTGGTGGAGGTTGTTCAGAAGAAGAAATGTGGCGCCGGCAGTGAAATCTTTGATGAAAATATGCCGGGTCGGGAACTCTACATTATTCTAAGCGGCAAGATCCGGATTGTGAAAATCACGCGTGAAGGGGAACGTCAGACCCTGAGTGTTCTGAAACCTGGAAGTTTCTTCGGGGAACTCTCTCTTCTGGACGGCCGGAAACATTCCGCCTCCGCCGAGGCCGTGGAGGATTCCACCCTGCTTGTCTTGACGCAGCAATCGCTGGCGTCGATCGAGAAGAATCACCCCGAAGTGGCCCTGAAGGTGATCAAGAACATGGCGCTGAAGATCAGCGGTATCCTTCGGGAGATGAACGAAAAGTTCATGGGGATGGTGAACTATATGTGGTAATGGAAAAGCGTTCCGTTTTTTCATGTTGTCAAACCAATCTATCAACTGGAACGGGAGGAGATCATGGCATTAGATCCGACAAAACACGCCGATTGGGAAATCGCACAGGAAGCGGAATCCCGGATGAAGACCGTCTATCAGCTGGCCGAGGAGTTGGGGCTGGAAAAAGAGGAACTGCTTCCTCACGGGCATTATGTGGCCAAGGTTGACTTTGCCGGGGTGACCCGGCGTCTGGCCGACCGTCCCAACGGGAAGTATGTGGATGTGACGGCGATTACGCCGACGCCTTTGGGAGAAGGAAAGTCGACCTCCACCATGGGGCTGGTGCAGGGGCTGGGCAAACGGGGGAAGAGTGTTACTGCAGCGATCCGACAACCTTCCGGCGGACCGACGATGAACATCAAGGGGTCCGCCGCCGGCGGAGGCCTTTCCCAGTGCATTCCGTTGACCCCCTTTTCCCTGGGGTTGACGGGAGACATCAATGCCATCATGAATGCCCACAATCTGGCCATGGTGGCGCTCACCGCACGAATGCAGCATGAGTTCAATTACGACGACGCGATCCTTGCTACGAAGAACCTGAAGCGTCTCAATATCGACCCCAACAATGTGGAGATGGGATGGATCATTGATTTCTGCGCCCAGTCCCTCCGGCATATCATCATCGGGATGGGGGGGAAGATGGATGGGTTCATGATGCCCTCCAAGTTCGGTATCGCCGTCTCGTCCGAGATCATGGCGATCCTCGCCGTGGCAAACGACCTCAAGGACATGCGGGAACGGATGGGGAAAATCGTTGTTGCCTACAGCAAGAGCGGCGATCCCGTAACCACGGCCGACCTCGAGGTGGATGGTGCCATGACGGCCTGGATGGTGGAGGCGCTCAACCCGAATCTGCTTCAGACCCTCGAAGGACAGCCGGTCTTCGTTCATGCCGGTCCCTTTGCAAACATCGCGATCGGTCAGTCCTCGATCATTGCCGACCGGGTCGGTTTGAAGTTGGGGGACTATCACGTCACGGAATCGGGTTTCGGCGCCGACATCGGATTCGAAAAATTCTGGAATCTGAAATGCCGTTTCTCCGGCCTGAAACCAAATGCTGCTGTTGTGGTGGCCACGATCCGGGCGCTCAAGTGCCACGGAGGGGCCCCCATCCCGGTCCCGGGCCGTCCCATGCCGGAAGAGTACTCGGGGGAGAATGTCGGCTGGGTTGAAAAAGGGTGTGAGAACCTGGTACACCACATCAAGAATGTCAAACAGGCGGGGATCAATCCAGTGGTCTGTATCAATGCCTTTTACACCGATACCGACAATGAGATCAACGCGGTGCGGCGGCTCGCGGAAGCCGCCGGTGCCCGGGTGGCTCTTTCCCGCCATTGGGAACATGGCGGCGACGGCGCCCTCGAATTTGCCGATGCAGTGGTGGATGCCTGTAATGAGCCGAATGATTTTCAGTTTCTCTATGACCTGAAGACTCCGCTGCGCACCCGTATCGAAATGATTGCGGAGCATGTCTACGGCGCCGACGGGGTGGAATACTCTCCCGGGGCTCTCTCCAAGGCAAAGCGGATCGAAGCGGATCCGGAACTCTCGAAACTGGGCACCTGCATGGTGAAGACGCATCTGAGTCTTTCCGACAACCCCATGATTAAGGGGGTGCCCAAGGCGTGGAAACTTTCCGTCCAGGATATCCTGACTTACGGAGGCGCCGGTTTTGTCGTGCCCGTGGCGGGGACGATCAGTCTCATGCCCGGGACGGCCTCGGATCCGGCCTATCGCCGTGTGGATGTGGATGTAGAGAGCGGGAAGGTAACGGGTCTTTTTTAAGAGGGATTGAGTATCCTACCGGGAATTTATGATGAGGGATCGATCTTTTGACGCAGGCAGGGAAAGCCGGGGGGTGTTGCTGCCCCTCGGCGTCCTGATCCTTGCGGGAATTGCGGGGAACCTGATTGCCCGGGCCATGGGGATGTTGGTGCCGGGAGGGGTTTTGCATGACCTGTTGGTCTCGGGATTCCGTTTCGGGATTGATCCGCCCTGGACACTCAATCTTGCCGTATTCTCCCTGAGTTTCGGGTTTTCTCTGAACCTGACCTTTACGGGTGTCCTTATGATGATCTTGTTTCTCTTCTTGTACAAGAAGGCTTGACGATCTGCAGGTTGGTTCTCTGATTTTTAGCGGGTGTTCTTTCTATTATGGCTGTCCATCCTTTTCTTCGAGGTTTCTTTTTTTCTTTTTTCCTGCTCGTTCTTTCGTCGTGGATCCTGCCGCCGGTCGTCCGGGCCGATGTTACGATCGAGTTTGTCCTCGATGGCTCCGGGTCGATGTGGGGGCAGCTCTATGACCAGTACAAGATTGTGATCCTGAAACAGGGGATGGAAAGTTTCCTGGAGAAGGCTCCCGACGACCTGCGGATCGGCATTCGCGCCTTCGGCCTCAGCGGGGAAGAGGGGTGCAGCAACACGCGTCTTCTCCTGCCGCCGACGATGAACGCCTATCCCGAGGTGATCCAGGCGGTGAAAAAGATGAACCCGTCGGGGCAGGCACCGATCATTTTTGCGCTTCGAAAGGGGCTAAAAGACCTGAAAGGGGCTGAAGGGAAAAAACTCCTGATCCTGATTGCGGATGGGCGGGACACTTGTGAAGCCGACAGCCTTGGGGCGGTGGAAAAGCTTTCCCAGGCCCTCTCCGGCGTGGAGATCCATGTGATCGGTCTGGGCCTTCCGGCCGGGGAAGACCGGACGGAGTTAAAACTCCTTGCCGCCAAGGCAAACGGAAATTATTATAATGTCTCCAACAGCAGTCAATTAAAGCGGCGGGTCTCCGGGATTGTCGGACAAACAATCCGGGAGGAGAAGGAACGTCTCCGGCTGCTTGCCGAGGAGAAGGTCCGGCAGGCCACCCTGGCCGAAAAGACCCGGCTGGTCGTGGAATTCGTCAGTCATGTTCCCGGATTCTTCTGCAGCGGGATCCGTCTGCTCGATCTGCAGATCGACGGGAAACCGGTCAAAGCTTCGGGGATGACCGGGATCGGCTGTACGGACCGGGTTCGACTCTACGATCGTCCACTGGCCGCGGGAGACCATACGATCCTCCTGCAATACGAAAAGGACAATCACGGTGATTTTCTTAAAAGTCGCCCGGAATCATTTTCCGTGAACGTGACCTCCGGCAAAACGACCCGGCTGGAATGCCGTACGGCCGGTCACCTTCTCTATTGGGGGCTCGACTTTTCCGTAGAGGAGGTTGACTCGCCCTGAAGAGGGCCGGGCTGCCGGCTTCTGTTGCGTCCCCGAAGGGGCCCATCTGTGATGAAACTCTGCAAGGTCAAATTCTTTCCCAGTGAACGGAGCATCTCCGTTCGTGTCGGTTCCACCCTTCTCAAGGCGGCCTCCATGGCCGGGGTTCATATCAACGCTTCCTGCGGCGGTGCGGGGACCTGCGGAAAGTGCCGTGCCGTGATCCGGGAAGGGGACTATCGGACGGAATCGAGCATCCATCTGCCGGAGGAAGACCGTGCAGAAGGCTATGTCCTTTCCTGTCTGACCGTGATCGAAGGGGATTGCGAGGTTGAGATTCCGAAAGAGGCACAGCGGGGTGAAGGTACGCAGGTGGCGACGGGGATCCCCGGGATGGAATTGCTCAAAATCGGGGAACGGGAGATCCGTCCCCGGACCAAGAAGGTACACTTCAGGATTTCCCCGCCGACGCTTGATGACAATATATCCGACTGGGCCCGCCTGCGGCGTGATCTGAACAATGCCGGTTATGGCGGGCTACCGGTTACCTGCGGCTTGTCGGTGTTGCAGAAGATGGGGCGTGTCCTGCGGGAAAGTCACTGGGACGTAACGGTGACGCTCCTCTGGAGCCAGGTGGAACTGGAGGTTATGGACATTGAACCGGGCGATGTGACACAGTCCCGTTACGGGCTGGCCATCGATGTGGGAACGACGACGGTCGTGGCTTACCTGGTTCACCTCAACACCGGTGAGGTGATTGACGTCGAATCGGACCTGAATGCCCAGATCCGATGCGGGGAGGATGTTATCTCCCGGATTGTCTATGCCACGGAGGTGGGGACGGTGGAGGAGGTCCACGGTCTTGTGATCGAGACCATCAGCGGCCTGGTCCGCCGCCTGACCCGGCGTAACGGTATCCGGTCGGAGGACATCGATTCCGTTGTGGCCGCCGGAAACACGACCATGACCCATCTCCTCTATAATTTGGATCCGCATACCATCCGGGAAGAGCCCTACATCCCGACGGTGAATCTGTTCCCCGTCATCAAGGCCCGGGAGATCGGGATTCACTCCAATCCGAATGCCAGCATCTATGCCGTGCCCGGGACGGCCAGTTACGTGGGCGGAGATATCACCGCCGGGGTCCTTGCCTCGGAGATCTACAAGAGTGATGCGTTAACAATCTTTATCGATATCGGGACCAACGGGGAGCTGGTGTTGGGAAACCGGGAATGGCTGGTCGCTGCCTCCTGCTCCGCCGGCCCGGCCTTTGAGGGAGGCGGAGTGAAGTTCGGCATGCGGGCCTGCCGAGGGGCGATTGAAGGGGTTCGAATCGATCGGGAGACCTTGGAACCGGAGTGCCATGTTATCGGAGGGGGGGCGCCGGAAGGGATTTGCGGTTCCGGGATGATCGATGTGCTGGCCGAGATGTGCATGGCCGGGGTGATCGATCCGAAGGGAAATTTCGTCTCCGAGCTTAAGACCGACCGGATTCGTCCGGGAGAGACCGGCCTGGAATATGTCCTGGCACGGGAAGCCGAGACGGAGATCGGACGCGACATCGTACTGACGGATTCGGATATCGACAATATCATTCGGACGAAAGGGGCGATCTACGCCGGATTCCGTACCCTCCTGGGCGAAATGGGTCTTACCTTTGGTGATGTGGAGCGTTTCATCATTGCCGGGGGGTTCGGGAACTATATTGATATCGAGAAGGCGATCATCATCGGGCTTCTGCCCGACCTGCCGGAAGAACGCTTCCACTTTATCGGTAATTCCTCCATTATCGGTGCTTACCTGGTCCTCCTGTCCAAGGAGATGCGGCTGGAGGCCGAAGAGATCGCCCGGAAAATGACCTACATTGAACTTTCCGTTTCCCACTCCTTCATGGATGAATACATGTCCGCCCTTTTCCTTCCTCATACTGATCTTACCGCCTTCCCGACCGTTTCCGAGATTATGCGGCAGAAACGAAAAACCCCGTAAATCCCTTGTTGCGGCATCCCCGATTCTCCTGCACGGGAGTTGATTCCCATGCGGCTTTGTGCAATAATCCGGAATTGTTCAGAACCTAGCGGAGACGAGAAGGAATTTTATGAAGCCGAAACTTCTAATCGTGGACGACGACGAAGGGATCCTCAAGCAGTTGAAGTGGGCTTTTGCCGATGAATATACGATCTTCCTCTCTTCCGACAAGTCGACGGCCCTGGAACTGTTGGCGGAACAGAAGCCGGACCTTGTGGCCCTGGACCTGGGCCTTTCCCCCCACATGAGCGGCAAGTCCGATGAGGAAGGTCTCGAAATTTTACAGCGGGTGCTGGAACAGGATCCCCTCACGAAGGCCATTATGATTACGGGGAACGAAGACAAGGCGTGTGCCATCCGTGCCATCCGGATGGGCGCGTACGATTATTATGCCAAGCCGATTGATATCGAAGAACTCCGGCTGCTTTTGAAACGTGCCCGGCACATCCAGGAACTCGAACGCGAGAACCGGATGATGCAGGAGTCGATGCTCCGGCAGAAACGATTCGGCGGGATGATCGGCTGCTCACCGGCCATGCAGGAGGTCTATCGCCAGATCGAAGGGGTGGCCGGCAGTAATGTAACCGTCCTGATCGAAGGGGAGAGCGGGACCGGCAAGGAGCTGGCCGCCCGGGCGGTCCACGAAAAGAGCGATCGGTCTGCAAAGCCTCTGGTGGTGATCAATTGTGGGGCGATTCCGGAGAACCTTCTGGAATCGGAACTCTTCGGCCACGAGAAGGGGGCCTTCACCGGTGCGATGTCCTCCAGGGTCGGCAAGTTTGAACAGGCCGACGGCGGCAGCATTTTCCTCGACGAGATCGGGGAACTTCCCCTGTCGCTCCAGGTGAAACTCCTTCGCTTCCTGCAGGAACATGAAATCGAACGGGTTGGTGGAAAACGTCCTGTTCAACTGGACGTCCGGGTCATCGCAGCGACCAACCGGGACCTTGAGGAGGAGGTGGAATCGGGCCGTTTTCGGAAGGACCTCTATTTCCGGTTGAACGTGGTCCGTATCGTTCTGCCTTTGTTGAAGGATCGGGTAGGGGATCGCCTCCTGCTGGCCAACCATTTTCTGCAGGTCTACCGGGCGGAACGGAAAAAGAAAATCAACGGGTTTACCCCGGAGGCGGAGATCGCTTTGAAAACGGCGGAATGGGAGGGGAACGTGCGGGAGCTGGAAAACCGCATCCGCAAGGCGATTATTGTAACCCAGGGTCCCCTGATCTCGGAACGGGATCTGGATCTTGCCTGCCGTGAGGGAATGGTCCCCCTGCCCTTGAAAGAGGCCCGGGAGAAACTGGACCGGGAGTATATCCTCCTCGCCCTGAAAAGTTCCCAGGGCAACATCAGCAAGGCGGCCCGGGAGCTGGGGATCAGTCGTGTGACCCTCCATGACATGCTGAAAAAATATGGGATTTCCGTCCGGGATGTGGAGTGCTGATTCTTCCCCGGGACGATGGGGTGAGGGGAGGTTGAGACGAACGATGAAAACGATTGAAACCGTATCCGAAATACAGAATGCCGCCCTTTCGTTGCGGGCGGCGGGACGGACCCTCGGTCTGGTTCCCACCATGGGGGCCTTTCATGAAGGGCACCTTTCCCTCATGCGGGCCGCCCGGGCGGAAAACGACGAGGTGATCGTGAGTCTCTTCGTCAATCCGGCCCAGTTCGGGCCTCGGGAGGACCTGGAACGGTATCCCCGGAATCTCGGACGGGATATCGAACTGGCCCAGGGGGAAGGGGTCGACATCCTCTTCCTCCCGCCGGCGGAGGAGGTCTATCCGGAAGGTTTCTGTACGGAAGTCACGGTGAAGGGGCTGTCCGACCGTCTCTGCGGAGAGAACCGTCCCGGCCATTTTCAGGGGGTGACCACGGTGGTGGCGAAGCTCTTCCACCTCACTTGCCCGCATCGGGCCTATTTCGGTCTCAAGGATTTTCAGCAGAGCGTGGTGATCCGACGAATGGTGGAGGACCTGAATTTCAACCTTGAGATTGTCACCCTCCCCACGGTCCGCGAATCCGACGGGCTGGCCATGAGTTCCCGGAATGCCTATCTTCCGGAAGAGGATCGGAAGGCCGCCCGATGTCTGAAAGAGGCCCTCGATCTTGCCGCCCATCAGATCGGGGAGGGGGAACGGAACGCCGATACCCTGCGCGGGACGATCCGGGAAAGGCTCGGCCGTGAAAAAGGGGTGGAGATCGATTATGTTTCGATTGCCGACCCATCGACCCTGCAGGAGGTCTCGGTCCTGTCCGGGGAGACGGTGATCGCTCTCGCGGTACGGATCGGCGGGACGAGGCTGATCGACAACATGCTGGTTCAACCCTGAGATCATCAAAGAAGGGGAAGGTCCATCCGGGCGAGCATTTCCGCCAATACCGGAAGCGGCAGTCCCACCACGTTGGTATAACACCCTTCGATTCCTTCCACAAAGAGGATTCCCTTTCCCTGGATTCCATAGGCGCCGGCCTTGTCCATCGGTTCCCCGGTGGAAACGTACCGTCCGATTTCGTCGTCGGTCAGTTCCCGGAAGTGAACCTGTGTTACTCCCACGGACTGTAAGGAGCGACCCGATGCGGTATCGATGACGGCGACCCCCGTAATCACCTCATGGATCCTTCCGGAGAGATGTCGGAGAATACGGCGGGCATCCTCACGGTCCCGGGGTTTTCCCAGGATCTCCCCGTCGAGGACGACGAGGGTGTCCGCACCGATCACGATCCCGTCGTTCAACTTCCCGGCCACATCGCATGCCTTGCCCCGGGCCAGGTTTTGCGCCACCTGCCGTGGCGGCACCCCCTCCTCCCGAATCTCGGGCAGATGACTTGTGATCACGTCGAAAACAAGGCCGAGCCCTCTCAGGAGTTCCTTCCGCCGGGGGGAGGCCGAGGCCAGAATGAGCTTTTTCATGGTGGCAGCGTTCCTTTCCTCTCTGCTTTTGCTCAGACGGAACAGCAAGGAGGGTTATTGTTGGCCCTATGGAGTCAATCCGTTTTCCCTAAACGCATTCGATGATAACGAGCAATCTCCGATATGTGCTGATCGTTGACGCCGGCTTTCCTGGCAAACTCCGGCCATCCTTCCACGGCCCCGCGTACTTCACGGATGATTTTCAAAGGTTTTGGAATGCTGATCGATTCCCCTACAGTGAGAAGGTCCTCCGACACAAAGTGGTCACGTTTTCCGTTGATGCTCATTTGATGCTGGTGGGTCCATTTGCCGGACGGATTGTGTGCATAAATGACATCAAAGGCCGGTGATAATTTCCACCGGCCGTCATCATTCATCAGAAAAGAAATATTCTTTGTGTGATCATCCTGATTGCGGGCGATCACATTAAAGACCATCCTCCGGTATTGTTGTATGGCGTCGGCTCTGCTTAATCGCAGTTTCCTCATCACTGCAAAAGCCTGTTCGTAACCATAAGCACCGGCAACCTTAAAGTCATAATGGGCCAGGCCGCACAACGACTGCATATGTATTTTCTCGCCGTTTTGGCGATCAAACCGTTTGGTCAGAAAGTGCGCCCGCCCGTTTTCCTCCAACAGACGGCACTCGGTCATATGAATACCGGCGGCTTTGGCCATCAAATAATAGGCATATTCGATGCGGCCGTATCCTTTGGGTTCCCCAAGCTCGAGATCACGGACGTCATCGAATTTCAGTATCCAATAATCATAGCCATCCGGCACATCTGCCTGCCCGGACACGACCTTCCCGGTCCTGTCATCCATGGCGATGACGGCTTTGGGACGTGCGCCACCCGCGGAAGTGCCGACACGGAGGATATCCATGATGGCTTCAGCGTTCTCCTTTTCGGTATTCCCGATCCCGACATCAAGAGTGAATCGGCGGGACATGACCTCTTGCGCTAAATCAACAAGTTCTGCAATTTCCACGGGAACCGAACGATCCAGAGACCGGTTTACGGGGGGAGAAAACTCCAGGGCTCCCATGCCTCGCCTTCCGGTATAACAAAGACGTTCAACCGGGCTAAAGCTGTCTGCATCACGTCCGCTTCGAGCGAGCCAGGCATCAATCATCGCGTTCCCGAACTTATCGGGCAGTGCGTCGGCGAGTAATCCGGGCAGTCCCAGAAAGGTCTCCTTGTTCAGGCCGGGGAATGAAAAAACCCCATCACTCTTTTTTGCATCATCCAATCCCATATGTATGGGAGAGAGATCGAGTCCCTTTTTCAGGAAAGCGGGATCGTATTCAAAGACAGCATAGCCGCGGTCATTGAGCCATGAAACTGCCCCCACTTCTTCACCCCAAAGCTTGACGATTGCCGTGTCAACCCGATCTACCATTCCGTGTTCTCCCGGGAGCCGCGTTTGATCCGTTTCCCGGATGCCCTCCGTCGCTTAATACCCTTCTGTTTGGCCAGCTGTAATGGACTAATTGAGACCTCCGGAATAAAGCTGTCTAATGTATCCAGTGCTCCCAGTTCCCGGAGGACCGTGATGAGAGTCATCAATTTCCCTTTTCCTGATTCAAGAGACTTGATGGTGTTGAGCGACAGGGCGGTCGCTTGCGACAACTGCTGCTGTGTTATGTTTTTGCGCAGGCGAAGAGACTTGATGCGACGGCCGATCTCGGTCTCGATCCCCCTGTCCGTCATTGAATAATAATCCATAATAGCCTCCTGTTGGGCTATTAATAGGCATAATATGATAAAAAGCCTTATTAAAGGTTATTATACGTAGACAATAAAATATGTCAAGTCAAAACATGATGGTGTCGTAAAAAGTCGTTTTTCGGATTCCGTTCATGGTTCGACAGGCTGATATGGTTGACAGTTGTCAAGAAAAAAAAGTACTCCT